>JAZDOF010000792.1:0-19218 GCA_043799015.1 Pseudomonadota bacterium
TGCCACGGAGCCTTGGCATCTCGCATGTTGAACCACACCGTTTGGTCGCCGATGCGGCCGTTTATGATGCGGGCGAACTTTCGGAAGTACCGCCATATGGTTGTTTCGCGCAGTTCACCATCATCGGTCCATACGGGGGAAAAGGTCATTCCGAGTCCTCAATCCCATCGACCAGTGCTTGATCCGCCGTCAGGTCCGGCGGGGACTTGCTGAACTGCCGAGCCTTGGCTTGACGCAAGCCCTTCAATAGGGACTCCTTTGCTTCCGGATTTTGATAGAGCCAGGCCTCCCGTTCCGGTATGACACGGGCAATTTCGAGTCTTATCTCGGTCTCGCCGACCTGTTCGACAATGAAAGTCTTGTTGGCAAAGTGCTTGCCGAAATTGATCCGTCCCTTTGAATCAGCCGTCTTGGTTATCATGACGCGATCTCCTCTCCAGCAAATAATTGCCCACTCTCCCACTAGAGTCAGGGGGGTGTGTTGATGTAAGGAACTAACGAGGACCGAGGGATCAGCCCTAACAGATGTGAACCGCGGTCATTGCGGGACCCGCCTACCGAGTAACCATCTCCACTGTGACCCGGGTCGCGTTCCTCCGGGCCAAAGGGCTTTACGGCAATCAAGCCGAAACGAGGCGGTTGCCCGGCTGGGTGAAAACACAAGAGGCCCAGGTGTGGGCCGGCGGAGGCACCGTTGCCATGCGGACCCTTGACGGTACGAACGGCCGCGCGGTACGATGGTCATATAATAAAATGGCCGACCCGCTGTCTCGACCGTGGAGTGAGGCCCGTTCAAGCCGCCGGCAAAGGATCCGCCCGGATTGGGTGCGGCCATGAAGGGAGTGCTTGATGCCGACAATAACAATTGTTGTACGAGAAGAACGCGTTGTTTCCAGGGAATGCTTTTCACTTATCGCCGAAGGTAATGAAATCCGTTTCACGGCCGGCGGCATCCCGCCGGCACCATTGGCCCCGATCGGCATTAGGGTCGCAGGGTTACACGCCGGCGCAATCCGGACGAGTGAGGATTTCGATGATCCTCTTCCGGAGGAGCTTGGATGGGCATACCATGACCCTCCTTCCGGACACGCATGCTTCCCTGTGCTGGGCGGGGAACCGGCCAAAAAAAACGTGAACGATCTTACGCTACGGCCAACGAGAATCGCTTAGCGGTTGCCCCTGGAGATCTCAAAGCAAATGTACCGCGGAATTGAAAACCTGCTCGTCGAAGAAGGGCTGTCATCCCCTGAATTAAGGGCTCTTGCACAGATCTGGCAGGAACGCTGTCAGGCAATTAAGGAAACAGAGGCTTACTCCCATTTCACCAAGCGGCTTCAAAGGGAATGGGCCATTGAAACCGGCATTATCGAGCGCCTCTACACTTGGGACCGAGGCGTAACGGAAGTACTGATCGAGCACGGCATAGATGCCGCGATTATCTCTCATCAAGGAGGCCTGACCAGAGAGAGCGCCGAGTATGCAAAGAGCTTGATTGACGATCAACTGAGCATAGTAGAAGGCCTCTTCTCTTTTGTGACCGGTCAACAGCCTCTCACGTCGCACTTCATACGGCAAATTCAGGCTGAATTCACTGCGCGCCAGGAGTTCACCGACGCGGTCACACCGGCCGGTCAAACCGTGCGATTGCCCATTCTAAGGGGCCAATACAAAAAACATCCCAACAACCCTCGCAGACCCAACGGGAAGTTGCACGAATATTGTCCCCCGGAATTTGTCACGGATGAAATGGAAAGACTTCTACTGTGGTATTCAGAGGCTGAAGCCGGCACCGCCCCGGAGGTTCTCTCAGCGTGGCTCCACCATCGCTTCACACAAATCCATCCATTTCAAGACGGGAACGGTAGGGTTGCTCGCACTCTTGCCTCCTTGGTCTTCTTGAAGAGCGGTCTGTTTCCCCTCGTGATTCGTTATCAAGACAGGGAACGGTACATTGACGTGCTTGAGACTGCGGACGGGGGAAGTCTCAAGCCGCTCGTCATTCTCTTTGCCAAACGGCAGCGAGACTCTATTCTGGACGCTCTGGGCCTGGAACAGCAAGCACTGCACGCGAAACGCGCCGACCAGATTATCCAGGCCACCGTAGGGGTGCTCCGAGGTCGCTTCGTCATGAATACCGCGCTAGTGGGGAAAGAAGTATACGAAACGGCAGAACGCTTACAAGAAATAGCGGAGGATAGGCTAAATGACCTCGCGGACCCCCTGGTCGAACAGTTGGGCTCTATTACCCCAATGGGTCAGGAGTTGTTTCACGCTCGGGTGTCGTCGGCAGATGACAAATCGGAACAACGTCACTACTTTAGGGCGCAAATAGTTGACATTGCCAAGCGCCTTGGATACCACGCGAACGTAGACCATTACCGAGCGTGGGTGCGGTTATCCATCTCCACGGAAAAGAAGTTCGAGCTGGTGTTCAGCTTTCACGGGTTCGGCCGGGGAGAAACGGGGGTCATGGCGGTGTCGGCATTTACGGCCGTGCGGGCTCAAAGAGAGGATGGCGGCACCGATGCCGTTGATACCATGCCTGCATCGTTTGATTTCTTCCAATTCAATTATTTGGAGGATACGAAGAACACGGAGAAACGCTTTCGCCCGTGGTTGGAGGATGCCGTCGTGATAGGCCTAACTGAATGGCGCAGACAAGTCGGGGGCTGACGGACCATGAGGAACTCATCAGCCCAAATGAACCGGCAAGAGGCCCACGGCACAGGGAAAAAGGAATTCAAACGTAAACGCTATTTGGACTAAGCCCATGAACGCATGAACGCTCGTTTTGCCGTATGTATTGACAACTCCAAGTATCCCGCCTCACGGGATATGCACAAGCTGTACCGCGTGCTCCCGGACCCCGAGGCGGCGCATACTTTCCAGCCTGCGAATTTTCTTAGTGCGATCTCGGCAGGCCGGCAAGCCCCACAAGAGTGAATGGTTACTATTCGGAGCAAAGATCACCTTGAACCGAGATCCGGTATGACATATCATCATACCGGAGGTGCGTAATGGCTTCAGCGAAGATAGCCGTCACCATGGACAAGAGCACGCTGCAACGGCTTGATCGGTTGGTGAAAGAAGGGGTGTTCTCAAATCGCAGCAAGGCCGTTCAAGATGCAGTGGAAGAAAAGCTCAAGAGACTGGAAAGAGACCGCCTTGCGGAGGAATGTGCAAAGCTTGATCCCGTAGTCGAGCAGGCTATGGCCGAAGACGGCATGGGAAAGGAATTGGAGCAGTGGCCGGAATACTGAGGGGTGAGATTCGCTGGGCTGATCTGAATCCGGCAAGAGGAAAGGAGCAAGCAGGACTACGCCCTGTAGTCATTCTTAGCTGCGACGTTTTCAACGAACGCTCGGGCACGGTAATCGCCGTGGCCGTCACGAGTCAACCTCAGCGGGCCGGATTTCCTCTGACTCTTGAACTGGACACGAACGACCTTCCTAAACGCTCATGGGTGAAAATCAGCCAAATCCGCACACTGTCGACAGAGCGAATCGACCGGAAAATAGGCTCCGTATCACCGACGGAATTGGACCAAATCATTGAAGGCTTGAACGAAATCATCGGAAGTGGAACGTAGGGGTCGGTTCTTTGATTGTTATCCTCTAGTCGTTGCCGAAGGTATTTTTGTTGTCATGCGTCCTCACCCGTCCCAAGAGAGATCGCTTTGACCGTTTACCGTTGGGCCGGTATCATGGTATCTCGGTTCAAGAGCCCGTTGGGGTCCGTAACGCGTTTGACTCGCGCTATATCAAGCATTCCGACCTCGCCGATCATCATTTCCAGCAGTTTCCTTTTCAGCTTGCCGATCCCGTGTTCCGCGGACACGCTCCCCTCCATCGCGCAAATCCGCTCGGCCAGTAATTGATACGTCGTTCGGCAGTGTTCCAGTTCCTCCTCGTCTCCGGGGAGCATGTTTACGTGAAGGTGCGCATTGCCGATGTGTCCGAAGGCGTACGTGTCGATACCCCGGAGAGTTTCGTCGTACAGTTCGAGGAGCTCTTTCAACCGCGGCATCGGTACGGAAAAATCGGTTCCCACCTTGACCATTCCCGGGGTAATGGCTTCATTTATCCTTTCGGGAACCGATCGGCGGTCTCGCCTCAAGTCGCGCATCTTTTTTTCGTCCATTGCCGCTTCCGTAACGATGGCCGCCGTCGGTGCGTCGCTCCCGTACCGTCGGTTGAAAAGCTCCGTCAATTCCCACCACAAGGAAGCGTAATCCCACGGATCGGCCCCGACGGGATACTCTTGCTCCACATAGAGGCAACCGTAGGATTGTTTCAGGGGACGGGCCCTGTCGGACGAAATGAAGCGGGCCGTGGATGAACCCAACCATTCCATGCACGAAGGGACCAGCTCTTCAAATCGGCTGATCTCCGGAGGGGGGCCGCCGCCGGCGAGCCGTTCGAACGCGGATCGGACTTCCGGTAGGAGATGCGTTTCATGGGCGTGAAAACAACGTCTCAAGTTATCCAGGAGGGATACCAGCTCAACGGTGACTTCCGGATTCCGCAGATACAATGACAGTGCAAAAGCCGGTTTGCGCCGCGGCAGCAAGATGGTGCGCACATCGATTACTATGCCGAATATGCCCTCGCTGCCCACGAACAAGTCCACAAGGTCCATCGAAGGGTCGGAAAAAGGCCCTGCGGCGTTTTTCACGTCTCGTCGACGGGGCTGATTCAAGAGCGGAACAGGGATTACCAGGTCATGGGGGGCTTCAGGAGAAAGCATCTTACCGGGAACGACCAATACGCCGTCCCGCGCGACGATATCCCCGCGTTCCACGTCCAAAACCGCTCCCGACCCCAAAACTACCCGCAAGCCTCGGATATAATCCCGGATGGGACCGTAATAATAGCTTAGGGCCCCCGACGCGCAGCAGGCCGTGTTGCCCCCCAACGTGCAGGAATCCTCGGATGTGGGGTCAGGCGGGAAGAAACAGCCTCGGCTCTCGACGTGGCGCCGGTAATGGGCCGTAACGACCCCCGGCCCCGCCACGGTCGGGTCGTCGGGATCTATGCGATTCAATTGACGGAGGTCGACTATTATCCCGCCTTGGGGCACGCACGCCCCGGTGAGAGAAGTCTTTCCCGATACCACGGTGAGATGGACGTTGAACAGGTTGGCCGCTCGGACCGTTGCGATGACGTCTCGCTCATCCCTTGGTCGGACGATGCCGTACGCGTAACCTTGCATCCGGGATTCGTCCGCAAGGTAGTCATCGAATCCTGAAGTCTCGAAACGTATCCCGCGTTGGGCCAGAGCATCCGCGAGGCGATGGAGATTCAACAAATATTCTCTTTCGGTAATCGCTCGGTGCGACCCATTGTCAACTCATGAAGATCAAGCCACAAAGTCACCACGACTCATGAAGAATGAACCACAAAGACACGAAGGCGCAAAGAAATCAAGGACTAATAAGCGTCAGGCGTCGGCGGATCAAGCGCCCGCTTCTGACCGGCCAGCGGGAGCGATTCATGAATCAATAGGCATTTATGAATCATTTCATGGTTTTCTTCGTGTCTTGGTGACTTTGTGGTTTGACTTTCCAGGTTCAACAAGCCGTAGCGGTGAACGCTTACGTCAAATGAATCGTTGCATCCAAATCAGGTCGAAATTCCGCCCTTTCTTTTTCCCCGCGTTACGAAACCTCCCACATTCCACGAACCCGCTCCTTTCGTGGAAACGGATGCTCGGCGGATTCAGAGATGAGATCCGTGCCAGGAGAGTGTCCTCACCATACGCGAGAGCGTCCTGCTTAAGGACCTCGAGCAGCCTGAAGCCGAGTCCGTTGCCCGTATGGTCCGGTAAGACGAAATAGGCCACCTCTCCCGTGCGATCAAAAACCGCGTCCGGGTTGAATACCTTGAGAAGACCGAATCCCACTATTCGGCCGTCATCGGCAGCCGCAACATAAAACGAAGGCCCACGCGTCACGGCTCGGAGAAGACCAAAGAAATCCTCATCCATCTTCTCTTCGGTCAAAGCGGCGAAGCCGTTCTCCACATAATAGTTGAAAACCGCCACCACTCCCGCCGCGTCGTTCAGCATAGCCTTGCGAATAATATACTTGTCGTTCTTATTGGATATTGTCGTTTGTTCCATCAACACCATGTCCATCCTATCCACGTACTATCGTATAGCCGAAGGTAACCGTCCACCGAGCCGCCGCTCAACCTCACCCCCAACGTCTTTTCCAAGTCCGGACCGGGGGCTTTGGATCCCACTTCCCCATATTTGGGGAGGATGGGGTGTGAGGCCGGGTTCTTGCCAAATGAGAGATCGTGGTGAACGCCGGCCTCCACGGAGGAAAAAAGCGTCTCCAATCCCCGGCGAACATTATCGACGCTACAAGAAGTCCTCGGCCTTCACCTTGGACACCACTATGGGCCTTTTACCTCCGCTTGTCGTCGGGATCAAGTCCACCTCACGGTATTCCACCTTCATTTGCCGCGACTGAAGGTGCCCTTCGATTTCGCCCAGCAAGCGGGTCTTCGTCTCTTCGGATATGTGTTCCCAGGGGACTACCTCCACCGCGACGTTGTATAGATCTTCCTGTACGATGCGGCCTTCCTTGATCTCGGGCAAGTGGTAGAAACAGTAGTCGATCACCGAGGACGAAATGATCCTCCGTTCCGGAGTGATGATCATGTCCCCCACCCGGCCGCTTATGCCCGCCAAGAGCGGATGTTCGGTCCCGCAGGGGCAGGGGTCCGAAGCCGGTATGCCGACATCCCCCGTCCGATATCGCAGCAGCGGCATGACCATGTTGTTGAGGGTCGTGCCCACGATCTCATTGTCGCCGGAATCCCCCGGCTCAAGCTCCAGTATCCCCAGCTCGAACCTAACGTGGTAGTGCTTGACGTACCGGCACTGACCCGCCGCTATGGTGCCCTCATTGTGCCCGTACCAGTCCGCGACCGGCGCCTCGAAGACCCCTTCCGCAAGTTCCCTCTGATGCGGGAACAGAGTCTCGGACGAGGTAACCAGATACTTCGGGGGATGAATGAGCCTCCTATTCCGTTCCATCCATTTGGCGACGATGTAGAGAGTTGACGGAAAAGCCCGTATAAATTGGGGCCTAAACTTCTCCAAAGCGTCGACGATCTCGGCGAGGCCCGCGTCGTCCACGGCCCGCAAGGAAAAGATCATTTGTTTCGAGCCCGGGAAGTACCGGTATCGGCGGGTCGGGTCAGCGAAAAGCTCGCCGCGAAGCGCTGCGATTCTATCCCCTTGCTCGTACCCTAGCTCGATCAGGTGCCTTCGAGCTAGGGCCCGATCCATGCCGAACACGGCCTTGGTCCAAAAGAAGTCCAACGGACTGCCTGTGGTGCCGCTGGTGTGGGAGGGTATCCCCGCACCTGCGGGAATGTTTTCGGCGATAAGGTCCTTGGCTCGCGCCCTTACGACGGACCGGGTCAGGAACGGCAGCTTTTTCAAATCCGCAAGGGTCTTAACGTCATCGGCGCCTATGTCTTCCGTACGGAAAAGCGACCGGTAATAGGGCACATTTGCGGCACAATGCCGGACCATCGCCCTCAAGCGTTCTTCCTGAAAGGCCGTGACGGCTTCTCTGTCCCACGATGCCGCCGCGTCAAGGAACCGAAGGGCCTCCCGGTAATCCTTTCCGTATCTCACGCCCGGCGGCAGGAAGTCGTAAGCCACCCTCGCGGCTTCCAAAAGGGGGGCCGGGGCCTTTGAAACAAGGGCTTTTAGGGCACGAACCGGCATGCGGCCTCCTTATTCGTAATCATGCAGTGAGACCATGGGCTCAAGCTGGAAAATCAAACCGTTCACCACGATGGATGAAGAATGAACCACGACGCAAAGGCACAAAGAAATCAAAGGCTGATAATCTACGGGGATCTCCCGGCCGAGCGGACGCGATTTGTGAACCAATATGCGTTTATCAATCATTTCAACTTCTTCTTCGTGTCTTGGTGACTTTGTGGTTCAGTATTCCGGATTAAAAGACCGGGGCCGATGACCGAGATAGTTAAGTCCCGGGCGCGATGAGCAACGATACGTTATCGCCGAATAGTCATCGGAGTTTTTGATTTTACACGCTATCTCCCGATGATCCGCCTGAGCAACCTGATCTCCTCGGGAGACAAGGCCTTCATGACAAACAGCAGCCCCGCGTACGCGACGGCCGATATCACGATGTTCAGGAATAGGTTCCAGTCGCGTAGCAGGTAAGTCACCACGCCCATTCCCAGTGAAGCCGCGGCGTATTTACCTCCCAGACTGTATATTGACACGGGGAAAAGTCGCTTCTTAATATACATATATTGCAACTGATTAAATACCATTATGGAGCTGAAGGTGGCCGCCACCGCGCCGTATTCTCCCAGCACCGGAATCAACGCGAAGTTCAGAACAAAGCTCACCGCCGCGGCCACCATGTTGATGTGCAGGTCCACCTTCTGATTGTCGGTCGCGATCAAGACCTGAGCCAGCACAAAGACCATGCTGAAAGGGATGAAGGAGAATATTTGAAGTCGCAGGAGACCGGCGGATTCCGCAAATTTGTGCCCGTAGATCAATACGATGAATTGGTCCGCGAGCACCGCGGTCCCTATGGCCGCGGGGAAAGTGATGAGGAAGGAGTACCTGACCGCGCTCATACATATCTTGCGAAGACTGTCTATTCCATCGACGAAAGCCCTGGTGAAGAACGGAAGCAGCGCCCCGGCGAAGGCCACCGGAATAGTATTGCAAATTTCCAAAAGCCTCCCCGACGCGCTGTACAATCCTACCGATTCAATGCTCTTTAGTTTGGACAACATTATTTGGTCGATACTTAAGTGTATCGTGGAGAACAGCACAATGCCGGCAAAGGCCGGCGCCTTTTTCGCCATGTCCGTCCATATTTCCCGATCGAAACGCCACCGCGGCCGGCCGAAGACTCTCACGTAGAAGACCAGCATCAGGAAGAAGGCGAATATGCGGGTGGCCAATATGGCCGAGAATATCTCGACGATGCCGTAACCGCCCAGCAGGAGCCCCACGCAAACGGCCACACGGACAAGGTTCTCGGGGGTGTAGGTCAGGGCTATGTACTCTGCCTTCCCGAACGACCTGAAGATCGCATCCATGTAATAGATGGTGGTTGAAAAGAGCAGCGAAAATGAAAAGATGAACGACGCGGCGATCACTTCCCGGTCATAGTCCATCACCACCATTATGACGTCCATGGAAAAGAGCGCCAGTGCGCCTGAAACCGTTCCAAAGGCCGAGGCATTCAGGAAGTAGTCATGGACCTGCTCGGGTTTTTTGGCGACTTCGCGCGTGATGAGGTCCCCCAGCCCCAAAGAGGCCAGTGTCTTGAATATGCCGATGTATGAGAATATCAGGGAGTACTGACCAAGGCCCCTTACTCCCATGTACCGGGATATCAACAGAACGAGCGCCAGCGACACAAAGGGGTTGAGCACGCTCGGGAGCGCCAAAGCGACGGTATTCTTGAGAATGTTAGACCATTGCCCCATACGGTGGATTCCTTAAGGCTTGATATTGAATTCCGTTTCGCTTGGGCCTATCATTCAAAGCCATTCGACACCAGCGGAGCATGCCGTGGACCTTAAAGGGTTGATACTGTCCCAACATGACCGAAACGATAGTTCCGCATACACGCATCGTTTAAGGAAACTCGCTCGATGTCTGGACGAACGAGGCATGCGGACCTCGTTCCTTTACATGGAGGATACTCCGCCTCTGCACAAGATCACAACCGCTTCTCTCTTCCTACCCTTTTTTTGGCGGACGTTGCGTTCCAACGATTTTTTTCACTGCGGGGATTCGGATGCCGGTCAGGCCATGTTCTTGGGGCGTTTCTTTCGCCGTGGTCCCGTAATGCTGGACGTACATGGGGATGTGATAGCGCAATCCTCTTTGGCCAACGAAATTCGGAGCAAAGGAACGCACACCGCGCCCTCGCCTCGGGTTCGATTGTCCTACTCTTTGGCAAAGGCCTCCGCAGACCATTTCCTCGTGGTATCGACATTCCAAAAGGACCTTCTAATTCGGGAAGGGGTCGCGGCGGACCGCATCAGCCTTGTGCGGAACGGAGTGGACCTTGAGCTTTTCCCGCAACTGCCCATGGCCCAATGGGACGGGTTCAAGTTCGGGTACGCGGGGGGCTTCCAGACATGGCAGGGAATCGATCTCCTCCTCGACGCCTTTGAGCGTGTCCCCAATCCGGCGGTGAGGCTCTTGGTAGCCGGATTTCAGAAAAGCGACGCCCCTTTGAAGGGGCGGTTCGAGGCCCGATTCGGACCGCGCGTGGAGCTGGTGGACAGAACCGATCAGGGAAACCTTGCTCGCATTCTGGGCACGTGCTCGATGCTGGTGATCCCCAGAAAAGACCATCCGGCCATACGTCACGCGTTTCCCACCAAATTCGCGGAATTCGCGGCCTTGGGAAGACCTGTGCTGGTAAACGACGTGGATGAGACCGCCGAGTTCGTCAAGCGACACAACTGTGGGTTTACGGCTTCCCCGACTCCGGAGAGCATGGCGGACGCGATGACCCGAGCGGCCGCGCTCCCGCCGGAAGCGCTCGGAGATATGGGTGAGCGCGCGCGAAAGATGGCGGAACGGAACTTTGCCTGGCAGGTAATCGGCGACCACTATGCGGAAGTCGTGCGCGAAGCGGTCGCACGTTTTGGACGTGGGCGGTAAAATGGGCCTTGACTGGCGGAAGACACTCCTTCTGTACGACCCCGATGACCCTGGTCGTTTCGGCCTGGATATTGCCGGGGTCAGGGCTATGGGTATCGACGCGATCGAGGTTCCATACAAGAGCATTGGTCGTGACGGGTCCCTGACGAAGCTTGTGCGTGAACGGCGCAAAGACGCGCTTATCTTCACGAGAAACGACGAAATGGAGGGAGCCCCCCGCATAGGGGACCTCCTTGCCGCGACCAAAATGGGTTACACGACCGTCTCGGCGATAGACCCCGGAGACGTGGACAATCAAACAAGGGAGTGCCTATCGGACCTGCTCGGGGAAAAGAAACGGGTGGTCCTGCCTCCGATTCCGGAGGAAACGATCGGTGAACCGGCTTCGGATGCGGCCTGTTCTTTCAGCTTGATCTTCGATTTCGAGCAATTGGGGTGTGCGCGGTACGGCATTCCTCGGTTGTTGCCGTTGATCGAATCCCGTGGAATAAAGGCCGTTTTCTTTACCACGGGCTTCATGGCGGAATTGTATCCCGAGGTCATGGGCCGCATCGTAGCCGGAGGACATGAAATAGGTATACACGGCACCATGCACGAGTTCCTCCAGGACCGTCCGCTGGATGAACAAATCGAACGGATCCACGGGAACATTCGAGCAATAGGTCGGTTTGCGGTACCCACCGGAGCGAATTATATATTTCGGATGGACCCGAATTCGCTGCGAGCGATGGTTCGCGTGGGTCTCAAGTACTTTGTGCTCTTTCGTAAGCACACGTATTATCGGTCTCGCTTCATACCCGCGTCGTGCCGGCCCGCGGTGGTACGTACACGAGACGGCGACATCACCATGGTCCCGGTTGCCGCGGAGACCTATTCGGGCGACTTCAACCTTATCAAGGGAATGATCGACAGCGCTTTGAAAAGGGCCGTATCGGAACATTCCCGTCACATCGGCGTATTGATGCACCCTTTTAAGGACGGCTGTTTGAGGCGCCTGCCCTTGACCATCCGGATACTCGACTATTTGACGAAGGACCTGGGCCTTGCTCCCGAACTCTTGGGACGGTTGCCGGAACCGGCCCGCCAAGATCGGGACGCTGTTCGAGTATTCTTCAGATGGGACGGGTACGAACCGCGCGCCTCGGCCGGAGACGTACGGGAAGCTGAAGCCGCGCCGTGGTGGTCAAAGGTCGTTTATCATTCCCTGCGTACGGAGGCACTGGTACGAGGCTTGGAGCAAAGCCCGGCCGGGGCCGTACTTTATGCCGGAACACCCCAGGAATCCGGCGGAGTACGGGTTTTCCCCGATACCGCTTCAAGAGACGCCGTTGAATTGACATGCAACCCCTTGGCACGACATCTAAAGTGGGCGGATGCCGTTGCGGAAGCCCTTCGAAAAAGTGGTGAGACCTGCATAGTCCCACCTGCACGATGGGTTGATTTTTGTAGGTTCGTTGTGTTTCACTTGCCCCGGACCCGGACCGAGGTCGGGTTGCTCTTGCGGAAGTTTTGGACCCGCCTTTTAGGGCGGCACAGAGAATAGATCGATTGGATGACCGGCTACCTTTGCAGCGAGCGTCGGTCAAGGAGACCATGGTATGAAGAAGAGTCCGGCTTTTTGGGCCTTGCTTGCGTTTATGGCGGTAGCGGCACCCGTATCGGCGCAGACCCTGGCGGAAAAACTGATGCCGTTGCCGGGTGTGGTCGCAGTGGGCGAATTCGGGCTTGACGGACAAATGAAAAACTACAAGGGCACGCTTTCTACGGAAGCGGCCAACATGTTGGCGCGATTATGCGCGGTTACAACCCATCTGGGCATCATACAGGAGCCGGGCCTGTCGAAAGTGCCCGAGCTGAAATTGTCCCCCGTCAACCACTGGTACGTCCTGTCCGCGGGCGAACATTCGATCTGTGTGGTGGCAAGACGCGTCATTGTCGTTAAATCCAACGAAGCCGATTTTGACAAGATTTTTTCCATCTTGCGTACGGAGCAGTAAGACGGCGCGCGGACCATTTGAACCAAGATACCCCGCCTTACGCGGGCCGTTGGGGGTGTATGTCCATATCCCGTTCTGTCGGTCCCGATGCCGTTATTGCGGGTTTGTAAGCAATCCGTACGACCCGGGGACGGTGTCGGATTACGTCCGGGCCTTGAAAAAGGAAATCGAGCTCCTGCGAACCCGGACGGACCTTTTTCCAACCTGGCCCTGCGTGGTGGATTCGGTTTATTTTGGGGGCGGCACCCCTTCGCTGCCGGCGCCTGCTCACGTTGAACGCATCTTGGAAGCGGTTTACGAGGGGTTCGAGGTCCTTGACGACGCGGAGATCTCCATTGAAGTCAACCCCTCAACGGCAGATGTCACGGCCATGCGCAGGCTCGGAGCCATTGGCTTCAACAGGGCCGGTCTGGGACTCCAATCGCTCCATGACGAAGAGCTCCGTAGAATGGGCCGGACCCACACCGCGGTCGAGGGTTTGAGAGCGTTCCATAACCTCAGAGAAAGCGGTTTTTCCAACATATCCACGGACCTAATCGGGGGTTACCCGGGCCAGACGCTGGATTCGTTCGGCCGGAGCCTCGAAGAGATCATCAAGCTCAGGCCCGAACATATTTCCTTCTACTTGCTGGAAGTCAAAGACGGGACACCGCTGTCCGTCGATATTCGACGCGGGGCGGAATCCCTTCCGGATGACGATCTCGCGGCCGACATGTACGAATTCCTATGCGAACGCGCAGTCAACGCGGGTTATGTCCATTATGAGATCGCCAACTTCGCACAGCCCGGTTGCGAATGCCGCCACAACCTCAAGTACTGGAGCGACGTCCCGTTCTTCGGCCTCGGTTCAGGCGCTCACGGATTCACGGGACGGTATAGGTACGCGAACCACGACAAGCTGGAAGACTACTTTCAGGCCCTGGAATACGGCCGGCTTCCCCTTGCCTCCCTAAACGAATCGTCCCCCGAGCAACGGCTCAGGGATGCCCTGATAATGGGTTTACGCCGGGTGGGCGGCTTGGATTTGGGTGCTCTCGGACGGGAATACGATGCGGATGTCCGTTCCTTTGTAGTGCAAACCATCGGTCATCTGGCCGATGCCGAATTGTACACGATGCAGGGCGACCACATCAGGCTGACACCGCGGGGTCTGCTTCTTTCCAACGTGATCTTCGGGTGCTGGGTTTAGCCCGCGATGACGCGTTGAGACATTCCATCCGGAACTCGTTGGTCGTGGATTCACGGCCGCAAAAGCATCCCACCATCCGGATATCTCAAGAATAACCCCGGCTTTCTTTATTTGCCCCTCGATTAGGGCTTGTTCCCATGTCCGGCATCCTTTCAACCGTTGGGCGTCTCCTTCCGAGGATTACCACACAGGCACCCGATTACGGCCGGTCCGACGCAGCTTCGGCAACCGTGCGAACGAGCAGCACCGGATCGGACCTTGCGTTTCTCTAATTGAAGCTGCGGGAAGAAGATCGCACGGGTCGCGCGCTATGCCGTCCACGGCGTAGTCCGGGTACGGCGGACGAGGAGAAGCGTAATTGATGGGTATTTCATACCGGTTGCCAAAAGATCGTTCCTTATTTCCCTCTCCAAACCTGGAGCGGGACAGAGGGTGAGGAGGCGTGAAAAGGACAAGACTTTTGGTATCGGCTATACGGCGGTGAATGCTTCGCCCAAGTTTTCGGGCCGGGTTGAACCAGGTATGTGGTCGGGCAGGTCCGGCACCTCGATGCTATCACACAGTCCGGCCCCGGTCTTCGGTATCCGGAGTACAGCTTGGAATGACAGGTGACCATCAGTCGTGGGACGACCTCCTTTGGGCGGCTTTGGGCCGTTTGATGACCGAGTGCCGGCGTAGTCCGTTCCGGGGCCCACCCTGGAGCGCTGCCGGGTTCCTTACCACGCCCCCCATTTTTCAAGAAGATGGTATTTCTTACTTCGTGTCACTGATGGTATCCTAAACCGCCTGCGATGATGGAAAGCGGGGGTTCACCGGCGGCTGATTCGGCTGGCCACTTCAAAGAGAATGCTTGTTTGATTACCCGCCCTTACGATCGCTCCTCGGAGTTCAGGATGCGCTTAGCCGGGGCCCTTCAATAGGATCAAGTCAGCTCCGGGTTCCGAGGTATTCCTGTTTGCGCCATCGATGATTTGAGCCTTTGTGAATCCGGGCCATCCCAGTCGTGCCGAAACGCCGGGCTAAAGCCGCCCCCTGAATGCTTGGCGTCTGAGCAGCTCCCAATGCCGTCTCGATTGATCTTCCGGTGACTCGAAATTCGAGTGGAAGAGTTTTCCCGTTTTGCCCTGCCTCAATCTCTGTTAGAATCCTCGCAACAAACCGTGTTATCCAGCGGGTGCCCCTTTGGTTTCGGCGGAGCAATGTCCGTGCCCGCCGGGTGAGGGGGGCCGTGGATAGGGATCGCGTCAGACCCGCGGACAAACAGTGGAGCTTGGGTCCCCAATGGAAAGGGTGGTGATTGATGACCGATGAGCGCCTTTTCACCGAGCTTGAGAAACTCAATTCACAGATCGACGTGTGGATAGACGAGGAAAATTATCCAGAAATTGACGAATACTTTGAGCATGCCGAGGAGGACCATCGAAAAGAGCTAGGGGATGCCTTTGGTGATAATGTCTGTGCTGCTGTTTCAGACTCAGCCCGTGAAGCCTGGGACAAAATCCTCAAGGTTCCGTTCGAACCGATAAAGTTGAACGAATTGTCGGCGGCCAAAGGAAGACCGCAGTTCAACGACGAGGTTCTAGTCGACGGCTGGAGTTGTCTGCTTTGGTCAAAGCGCCTCCGGTCGAAGATACAGGAGAGAGGGACGGACTGCTACCTTGCGAGACTCGATCAGGTGATTGCCTACCTTGAACGACACATGCCCTTCTTCGATCCCAATTCTCCGAAAACGGTCTGGCAGCAGCAACAGGCGCTTATGAGAAACCGGCTCGTTGTCCTTTGCCTGCTCGAGATGGCCGCTGCGGGACTTGAGCCGGAAAGCAGGGGGTTCGCCCAGCGCGCGAAGAGATGTTTGAAGCAGATACTCTGCAATGACCCCGAGACAGAGAATTTCAAGAAGTTTTATGACCTGGTTGCCGAGTATCACATGGCGGTTGGGTACTTTCACGAACAACAACATGAAAAGGGTGAAGCAGCTTGCACTATAATCATTCGAGGCTTCAAATGCATGCAGCCAGATGGCGCGTCGTGTTCAGTGGACGGCCTCTCACCGAAGTATGCGGCTGACCGTCTTGCCGCGCACCTGTTGTATTTTCCATCAGTCCTGTGGATTGCCGAAGTCCGTGCCAAACAGCAGTTGGCCCATTCTGCGAAAAAGTTCATAGATGAACAGTTCAGCCCGTGGGAGGATCTAGCCAGCCGATACCAGAAGGCGCTGGCACATCTTGTTTGCGCAGAAGCTTTCCTGCAGAACGAGTCAATGACGGAGCTGGATCGAGAGATGCAGGGCTTGGTTGATTATTTGACCGCCGGCACGCCGGTTCAGGTTGGTCTCGCGTCCAGATGCATCCCGTTGATGCTGGAATACAACATGCAGTGGATGAGGCAAGCGTACCAAAAGGTTGGACGAGAGTACAAGACGCCAAGCGGTGAGACGAACACAGCACTGGAGGACTTAAACAATAGAGTTCGGAACTCTCCGTGGGGGACCGAATTGTTCAGAGGCTATTGGAGAGTTGTGGAGAATCGTAAAGAAGACCGGCAGGGATTCTTAATTCAGCTTGCGCAATATCTCAAGTTTCTGACCACAGAGGTTGCCAAGGACACGTGGGGAGACAAACTGTACGAGGGCAACTGGGCTAACATCAGGGTCTCGCTTTTCGGTCGAGCCGAGACGTTGTACAAGGAAGCCAGATGGACGGAACTGTTGCGGCCGAAAAAGCCGGGGGAGAAAGTGCATTCCAAAACTGATGATTTGCCGTGCCCTTGCAAAGAAGACCGACACATCGATTTGGGACCGGTGTGGGAAAATAATTTCACCGATTACCAGGACACAATGAGAGACTTCTTCAGAGAATTCAACGATGGCGAAAAGAGACCAGATGATGTATTCAAGCATGATGAGATCCAATTTCTGGAATCTGTGCAGGAAATTCAGAAGCGTGACCACGAAAATCTGCACTGGCTGGACCGCAAATACGATATTCGATTGAAGAAGCTGCGGGGAGTAGATTCAGGTTTTGCTTGTTCCAGATGTTTGGCCGACACCGGCCGGGGCGCCTTTTCCGGTCTGCTTGGATGTGCGCAAGAATGCTCTTTGTGTCAGTGGTTGAAAAGGCTGGGCGGGGGATTAGGGAAGACCCCTGAGTTGTCCGCCAGGGACTACGAGCTCATCATGAAGGCTTGGGACAAGTATTTTGACGAGCGTGTTTCCGTGCGAACCCGCTGCCCGGGACAAACTGAGAAGGGTATTCATTTCCTCGGCCTCCAGAGATGGAATTCTACTTCGCCGGCCATGGGACTCTCGCGCGGCGGCGGGTATTTATTATACGTTATAGGAGATAACGAGGAAGTGGAATTGGGGATCGCCGTGGATCCGGGGTTCAACTTCGTGGAGAATCTCCAGCATTATGGATTCAGCGTCGCGGACGTGGACATAGTGGTGCTCAGCCATTCGCACCTGGATCATCTCCGAGATTTCGAGTCCATGGTATCACTTTGTTTTGAAGTAAAGAAAAGAACAAAGGAAAAGAAGAGGCATCGGTTGCACACGGTGATGACTTTCGGCACTTACGACAGGTTGGGGCACCTGTTCAAGTCGCCGGAGCTTCGTGATTTTATTGAACCGTACATTATCGACATGGATAAACGTCTGAACGAAGAATTTGGCAAGCAGTTGCCCGATCACCCTACTTTCCGCTTTCGCCTTGCGAACGGGTCAGGGAGCTCGGTATCTAGGGTCGAGTGTGATTTTCGGTCCGATCCAAACGAAAGGGCGTGTGGAGTCAATATTAAACCGCTGAGAGCATTTCACAACGACCACACTGGCTTTTCCGACAGTTTTGGATTCAGGATCGAGGTCACCACGCGCGATGGCTGGCTTTGCAGCATAGGATACACCGGAGACACAGCGTGGGCTAAAGAAGATCTCATGGGCCAGTACAAGGGGTGCGATGCCTTGCTGATTCACCTGGGCTCTTTAATCGGGAGCAAGGACGGAAGGCGGGACAAATTTGAGAATTATAAGAAAGCCGGCGAAGAGTGCTACAAACTGGTGGCCAAACAGAACCATCCATACCTACCTGGCCTCCTCCACTTTCTCTATGACATCTGCAAGCTGGGCTCCAGGCCGCTCGTGTTGGTGAGTGAATTCGGAGAGGAACTGCGCGGCAGGATTCGCGTGGATCTGTTTGAGCGTCTGAAGGAGGCCTGCGCGGGGTTTGCCAAAGTACTGCCGGTAGATGTCGGGCTCGACGTGCGCTTGACGCAGAACCCGGGCAAGGGGGATGGGAGTAGCCCAGACGGCGCGGCAAAGGACCCTGCAGTCTGGTGCGTACAGTGCGAGCACTATGTCGAGTTGAGTCGTGCAGATTTTGAGACGTACGGACGTGACGAGGCCCTGTTTTGCGTGTGCTCCACATGTAGGAAATCCACGCCTCACAATGTGATCCAGGATCGACTCAGAAGATTGTACGAGGAAGGGCGGAGTTTACCGCGAGCCCGTGAAAAGCAAGTTCCCAATGGCTCGGAAACAAGCACAACCTAGCACCCCGGTAATTCTTTTCGGGAGCGACGAGATCCGAAGAGCCGGAGGCCATTTTTCATGTGTTCCATAGTCGTCACCTTTAATGAGAATCGCGAGAGAACCTTGAAGGAGATGGCTCAAGCGGTGCGCCATAGAGGCCCTGACAGCTTTGAGGTCTGGACTAACGGACGTCACGGTGTCGCTGCGTGCCGGTTGGTCATCTTCGGCGACCCAGTAGCTCGCATGATCTACCAGCATGGAAGCATCACGATCCTCTTGAACGGCGAGATATACAACTATTCGGAGCTTTGGGATGAACTACGGAGCCGAGGACTCTATCCCAAGACGGACCTGGAAAGCGAACTTATAGCGGTGCTCTTTCAAACCTATGGACTGCGTTTTGCCGCCAAGTTGAAGGGCATGTTCGCCATCGCTATCTTGCAGGACTCCCAGTTAGTGTTGGCACGGGATCGGTTCGGAATCAAGCCGCTCTACTACGCTCGGACAGGTCATAAGGTGATCGTCTCCTCCGAGATTAAAGGTGTCCTAAAGCACCCGGACGTGACGCCGATCCTCAATCCAACGGCTCTGGAAGAAACCATGGTCTTTGGATATGTCTACTCCCGAAGTGAGACATTTTTTCAAGGAATCTATCAGGTTCCTCCGGGGGCTGCCTTAGAGTTTGCCGACGGTGGCACATACACACAGCTAGATTTTGGCGAACTTCCATCAGCACGATACCTCAACGAGACTCAAGCCATTGACTATGGCGAAGCCGTCCAAGAGACACGACAACAGCTAATCAACGC
>JAZDOF010000794.1:0-8990 GCA_043799015.1 Pseudomonadota bacterium
GCTTCTCCGTCTCGAAAACGAACTGCTCGCCGTCCACATTCAGGAGATGGGCCCCGGCCCCGCGCACCTTCTCGGTGATAAGCAGGCCTTCCGCTTGTTCGGGAAATACCGCACCAGTGGGGTGGTACTGAGTCGCGGTCAGGAACCGCACACCTACGCCGAGTCGATAGCCGAGCACCAAGCCGTCCCCGGTCGCGCCGTAGTGGTTCGACGTCATGAACCCCTGTATGTGGAGCCGTCCCGAACCGCCCGTGGCCATTATCACGGCCTTGGCCTTCACGAGGAAGTATTCTTCCGTCTCCAGGTTGTAGAGCACCGCGCCCGAACACCGGCCTTTGTCGTCGATCAGAAGTTCGACGGCCGGTGCGAACTCCAGCACGCCAATGTCTTGGCACCGGTTGCGAGCTTCGTCCCTAAGCACACGCATGATCTCCGCGCCGGTCATATCGCCTGCGGAATGCATTCGCTTGCGGCAGGTGCCGCCGCCGTGCAGGGTAAAGCACTTGCCGTCGGGCAGCTTGGTAAACATGCAACCGAGTTTTTCGAGCCACGCGATGGTCTTGGGGGCATCGGTAACGAGGGTCTTGACGAGGGCCGGATCGTTGTTGAAGTCACCGCCGCCCATAGTATCGACGAAGTGGTGGTAAGGGCTGTCTTTCCAGCCTTTTGAGGCGCCCTGTATGCCGCCTTCGGCCATTATGGTGTTGGAATCCCCGTGTCGGAGCTTTGTGGATATTATTACGCGGCAACCCCGCTCCTGCGCGATCAGCGCGGCCGCGGTCCCTGCTCCTCCGCCGCCTATCACGAGAACATCCGTATCGTAGTGGACCTCGCTGAAGTCTATCCGGTCCGGGTCCAACCGGCTTTTGGACTCGAACAGCTCCGCGAATTCCTTGGCCACCGCGTATCCCTTGCTCGGCCCCACGGCCAATTCCTTCAGTCCGTCGAGCCTATGGTCGGGATGGAACTTCTTCAGCCTAGCCTTGCGCTCCTCGTACGTGAGCGGAGTAAACTCCACACCGGCCCTCTTCCTAGCCGTTCTCGCCGGGCGTGAGGCCTCGACTCTCTTAATCAATTGCAGCAGTTCCGCGGTGTATCCCATGTTGCCTCCGGTTAGTCCCTGTCAGTTCGATGCGGCATCACCTTGTTTCCGGTTTCCAAGCACTACAGGAATTGTTTCTCCTGGGGTGCCACATCTCATCCGCGGTGTAGGGTTCGATTTCGCGTGTCTCGTAAAGTTTCTTGAGGGTTTCCCTGTCCGAAGCAACCAGTTGATCAAGCATTTCCTCGTAGTGTCCCGACTCGATCCGTCGCACCATGTCCTGAACGTGCTCGGCTCGGGGCATTATATGCCTGCCGGTGAGCCGACGACACAGCATGGCAATGTTGTACTGCCCAAGCTCCGCGGGGCACCGTGAAGTGCAGATCCCGCACATTACACAGGACATGGAAAGTTCCGCGGCCCTTTCAATATCGCCCCTAAGCGCGGCCGACACGTATTCCATGACTTCCAATTCCATGGGACACGACTTGGTGCATGTATTGCAGCCCATGCATCTGGCCAGCTCCGGATAGGCATTGAGAACGGAGTGTATGTCCGGCTTCATCTCTTCGATGTCGTACACCGCTCGATTGGCCGGGAAAAACGGAACCATGGCAAGGTACATGCTGGGTTCGACAACCGTCTGGCACGCCAGCCCCACATGGATCTTCGCACTGCCCGGAAGCCTGTACACCGTCGCGCAAGCCCCGCAGATACCGCCTCGGCATCCGCACCCTCGGATCAACTGATATCCCGCGTACTCGAGGGCTTTTTGAATGGTAAGCGTACTCGGAACGTCGTACTTCTTCCCCATGATAAATATGGGCACAAGGTCGGTCCGTTGGGACAAATCAGGAACCGAAGACTCCTGTGCGCCCTGTGCCGGCTGAACCTGTGACATGATTCCCATCCTTTCTCGACACGTCCCTATTTCGCTATCTTAACGGGCGATGAATACCCCGATAACAATTCCCAGTATAAGGGCCATGAGCGCCATGAAGTAGTTGTCCAACGCGGTGATCCGAGGCGCGGGCTGAATGGTCTCCGGGATCACCTCATCCACTATGTAATCTTTGTACACCGTATCCACCTGGGGGCAAGCGAGCACGCACGAATAGCATTGCTCGCAATCCTCGCCCACACATGCCTCGAGCGCGAAGGAAGTCCGTTGGGCCGTCTTTTCGAACCTGTCCTGGTGCTTTCTGAGCACCGGGCAGGAGTCTATGCAATTCCCGCAGGCCACACAGGCTTTGTCGCCCGTGATATCGTTTTCCGGGTCCTTAACGTTAAGACGGTGATAAGGCTCAATCCCCTTTGACAGCAGCCGGAAGCGCGCTACCGGCGGCAGCTTCTCCTTCAAGATGATGTCGGCTACTTCTTTGTTCAGCTCCTCTTTTGAGGAGTCCCGTGGCGTCGGCATAATCGTCTCCCGATCGGTGTCGGACCGCGCCCTAACGGGCGGACGCGGTGGTAAGCTTATTGCGCTCTTTCCGATATTTCTCGAAGTACTCCCTTGTCATCAGAGGGTGGCACTTTACACAGTCATCGAAATTGGTGCCGGATTTGCAATCCGCTGGGAAGATCCTGGTCTTAAAGTGTATCTTATCGTTGTGGCACCTTCGACACGATTGCTCCGTGGGGGTCGCCACCATCCAGCGGGGATTGCCCGACAGATTTTTCCAGGCTGCTTCCTCCAGCGTGGGGAGCTGCCTATCCGTTATCGCGAGTACCCGGTCCTTACGGTAGGCATGCGACGCCGACGTATGACACGACGTGCAGCCCAGGTGATTGACTTCCGAGTAATTCACGCCCTTATCCGCTTCGGGTCCGGTTTTTTCCTTGTACCTCTCGTGACATCTCGCGCATGTATCCTCACGGGTCAGCACATGCTTGCGATGATCCATGGCCAGCCCGATCTTCGCCAATTCGGGTCTCAGATCTTTCAACCAAACCGCTTTGCGCCTGATCGCCCCATAGTGGCAGTATTGGCAGTTTTCGCTCGGGACGTGTACTGTGGCGAAAAGACCGGTCACCACGGGCCGGCGGGGGTCCATTTGCGGCGCCAAATACGTTATGGCATGCAGCAGGCCCCGGAACCCGGACATTATGGTCCCGGCCGCAGCCCCTTCGATGTGGCAGGCCGCGCAGGACACCAGTTCGTGAGCAAAGCCTTTCTTCTCCGTAACGACCCGTTTTTCCATCCAACGGGCGTACGACGCTTCCTTGGTGTGACAAGCCATACAGGTAGACGTTCGTGTGGATACGTCGGCCGCTAATCCAAGCACGACGACGACGGCCGCTACGGCTGTTATATAGGCGGCGTACCGAGCCATCAGGCCGTCTCCTCCGACTCATCGAGCGCCTGCTGCGCCCGCTTTTCGCGATATGCCATAAACGCGGCGGATATGACCAGGGGACCGGAATTGCCGATGGGGCACTTGCATGCGCACCGTCCGCATCCCACGCAGTATTTGGAAAGTTCCATCACCCGCTCGTAATCACCGAGCCTGGTGAGCAGCACCAGGCCCATGGGCATCTGCACCCCTTCCACTTCCTTGACCGGACACGCGCCCACGCAGCTTGCGCAATTGTAACAGTTGATCGACCGCCCGGTGCCGGGGGTGATCATGGACTGGAGCGCGTACTCGAACACAAGAAACGCGGCAAATAATATCGCTAAGGCATTGAGAGTAACCCGATCCGGCGGCCTTCCGATGAAGGCAGTCAAGAACACCTCGGAAAACCGGCTGTAGCGGGGGTAACCGGGAATACCCGCGGTAAGGGCCGATTCGATGGCGTCGGCATAACCGGTCAAGGTTTGACGTGCGCCCCGCAGCAGTTCCGGGTCCTGCGGCCGGACCAAAGCGCCCTTTTCCAGGATTTCCTTCTTGTACGCCACGACCGCGGTATCCAGCACCGAGATGACATCCGGGTAATCCAAGGTCTCCAGGCCGACTATCCTATGGTCTTTTACCTCGACCCCGACCCTTATCGGGCCTCTATACCCTTCGCCCACTCCGGTATACCTGCCGTCCGCGACCTTGGCGACGCCTTGCCCCCATGGGCTGAGCGCGACACGTTGCTCCATGATTCGCGTTACGTCGTAATAAGCGAACAGGTAACAGGCCGCCACAGCGAGGACGAAACCGGCCAAGTACGCTATCTTCCGGCTTCCCACACGGTAGTAGTCCCTGGTCCACACAACGGTCAACGTCACCACCAAGGCTGCGGCAAGGACAAAACGCGCGGACGGAAACAGTACCGCTGCAAAGACCAGATACAGCGTCAACCGGATGCCCCTCGTCGTCAGGGTCTGTTTCAGGAACCCCAGCGGGTCACGCGAGAGCCTTGACCACGTCATCGATGAATTCCTTTCCTATGAGTCCCTGCCGTAAGGCCCGTTCAAGGGTGTATCGGGGCAGTATGCCCTTCTTCATTGCCGCCAAAGTATCTTCCTGCATCACGGCGAACATCGTAGGGAGCGGAAGGTACTGCACGCAGTAACTCCGACAATTGCCGCACCGGATGCACTTGAGGCCGCCGTTTCTTATGAATCGGTCATAGTCCAGTACTCTGCCCGCTACGGCAAGCTCGGCCTGGAAGGTGATTCCCACCGGGCAACGGTCCTGCGTAGCGTAACAGGCCCTGCATTCGTAACAATAGATCGTCGCCGGATTGCCGCGAGAGAGCGGCTTCAACACCGTGGTGAGCAATGCAGCCACCACTCCGAACAACGCCACCCTATCGAGGTTCCTGGTCCAGCCCCTGTCCTTGAGGTTGGTAAAGAACTGATACCGATGGATACCCGGCAACACCATCGGTTGCTCGGTATCATCCCTCTTGTGAAGGGTTTTACGTTCTTCTTTTTCCTTATCGGGCATTGGACCGGACACCTAGTTCTTAGTGAGGCAACATGGCCGACATGAGCAGCCCGGCTATGATTCCGCCCACCGCTCCTTGGACCAGTTCTCGAGGGCTCTTCATGTCGAGGGCCCACGCGATGAGCACTCCGGATAATCCGCCGACGAACAGAAATACGAGCCAACTCAGCAAGCCGTCAACCCCTCTGTTTCATTCATACGCCCGGCCGGCTACAATTGAGGGCCGGTCAACGCTGCCGTGACACTCCTGGATAGGCGTCGGGGTACCATGAGAGCGATGGGCAGTGCGGCAACGACACCGCCGAGGATACCCTGACCGATGGCTATGATGTTCAGCTCGAACAAGGCGAAAGCCAGCACTCCGCCTGCAAGACCGCCGCAAATCAAGAAACCGACCAGTTGAATCGTCCAGTTCTTCTCCTGGTCCGAATCAAAGATTCTGCTCGCCATATAGATGAAGAATATGTTCGCGCCCACGACCACCACGGTGAAAAGGCCTATGGCGACGATGTCCTTTACGAAAGCCGGGTTGGTGGGTTGAAACTCGGCCAGGTTGAGGAATTTCATGTAGATCGCGGCCAGAGGCGCCATGATCGCCATTGACGCGAAGGTGTACGCGCCTCGAATGAATCCGGTTTCGGCCCGCATGGTCCCTTCGCCCATCATCCCGCCGCCACCCAAGGGAGAGGGGCCGCAAGACGTCGTGGCGTTGATTATGTACGCGGCCATTACCACGGCAAGCTGAGACCAATCGAGAAAACCGAACTTGGCCGGGCCGAACAAATATAGTACCGGCACAAGCGCCGCGGTGAGTATACGGGCGCAAGATAGGGGCAGTATGGTCTGGAATTGTACGAATACCGCCAACATGCCCGCCACCCCGAGGAGCGGAACCTGAACCAGACTGTTCAAGAGCACCCCGAGGGCGTCGAACCCCCCGGTGGCCGCAAGGGCCCCAGCGGCCAGAAAACCCGAAGCCATCGCCGTCACGGGCAGGAGGATGATACCCTCCAGCAGATCATTCAATCTGATGCGACAGGCAACCACCATCAGCAGCGCACCGGCCACCAGTACCGTTTGGACGGGCATCTTGCCGAAAGGTTGGAATATTGCGGTCAATAGCGACGCTATAAAAATGATCAGTGCAAGGTACCCCTGGGGCGGGGCTATAATGTCGGGCTCCTCGCGAAAAGAACCGATGCCTGCCGGAGGCAGGTCCCGTACGGCCACATCATCCGGGTAGAGTCGCTGACTGATCATCTTCAGGAAAACCGCGACCACGGCGGTTCCCAGCATCAGTGCAAAGGCCTGCGGCGCACGCAGAATGCCTTCGGATGCAGTCGGGAAAAAGCTGCCCAGAAAGCCTTCGCCGATCTGGCCCACCCCTCCGATGGGGGACGGACCGCAGGAACCCATCGAGTTCCGGGTGAATGTTCCTATGAGCACTATGAGCTGGGATTTCGTCAGGATCCCCATGCCGCCTTCCAGCCCGAAGGTGAAAAGGAGCGGCAGTAATGCCGCCGCGAGAATACGACCGCACGGAAGCGACGAAATCACCGGTAGGTTGATCAGGATTACCAGGGTTCCGGCCAAACCTATGGGGCTCCTGCGCAGAACTCGCAGGAGGACCTTGACCGCCTCGAACCCGCCGGACGCCTTGAGCCCTCCGGCAAGGAAAAGCCCGGTGAGCAACGCGGTGATGGGGTGTAGGATAATGCCGCCCAGGAATTCGTTGGGCAGAAGCATCACTGCATCCCATCCGGAATAGGCAAAGCGAAACGCCCCGCCGACCAGGAGGCATAGTACCGTGGACAGAACCAAAACGGTCTGAACCGGTGTCCTGATGTACCCGAACAGAGTCAAGAGCATCAGGCCCAGGAATATGGCGAGCGTGAGGTATCCGAGAACTTCCACTACCCACATCCTCCGGCCGATGACCGCCGTCTCCTTGTGCCGACCCAGGGCAGCTCCACCGTGAAGCCTTCTTTGGTGTCCGCCACGAGCACCTCGTCGCCGACTTTGAGTCTACCCAAGCACGCTGTGCAGCATCCCAGCGAGGCCGTTACCACCTTGCCGTCATTCATGCGCACCTTTGCCGGCGTCACGGGCAATGCCACGAACGACGGCCCGCCTTCATTCAGCGCGAGGATGACGCCGCGCCGGGCCCGTCTTAGCCGGTATATTTCGGCGACAACGAACAGCACTACTAGAAAGGCCGAGGTGGCGTGTTCCAGGGTCATGGCATCCAATCGTCAAACCTTGCCGGAAAGGGTCCTAATCTTAGCGTTGCCGTAATCCGCCACGTATACCTTGTCGTCGCGACAGGCAACGCCGGTGGGATTGTCGAATCGTTCTTCTCCGGCGCCGGCGGCATCCACCACGGATATCAAGCGCCCATCGAGACCAAACACCTGTATGCGGTTGTTACGGGTGTCCGCGATCCAGAGCCGACCATCCCGGTCGAAGTCCATGCCTTCGGGAAGGTTGAGCATCCCCGGAGCCGCCCCGTTACTTCCAAAGCTTCTTTTATACTTGAGGTCCTTGTCGAAAACCTTGACCATCCCGTGCTTGGAGTCCAGCACGAACAACTCGCCCTCGGGACTCGCGGCAACGGACGTCGGCAACCGGAAGCGGTCGGGCTCGTCACCCAGTTCGCCCACTATGGCCTTAAGCCCAAAGTCCTTGAAAATCTGCACTCGGTGGTTTCTCGTGTCCGCTACCGAAAGCCCGAACTTAGTATCGAAGGATAGGCCCTGCGGGGTAGCGAAGGTTCCGCCCACGGAGCCTACGGCCCCGATAACCTTAACCGGCTTTAGCTTGTCATCAAATACCTGCACACGGCAGTTGTTGGAATCCGCGACGTATACCCTACCGGCCGAGTCCGTGCATATTCCACGGGGAAAGTTGAACTTACCCGGTTCCGCACCCGGTCCTCCAAACGTGTCGATGGTGCTGGATGCCCTATTGCAACGAGCCGCGGTATAGGCCGGGGAATCCGTGATGTACATGTTGCCTGCCGCGTCGAATGCCAGGTCATAGGGAGCCTGAACCGGAACGCTTCCGCAGTCCTCAGCTCCTGCTGAAGCATCGCGGGATCGGGGAGAAACTTCCAGAAAAGATGCGGCCCCTGCTATGCCGATATATTTGATGAAATTACGACGCTTCATGGCTATGGGCCAAGCTCCGAGACGGTACGTGGATCTCCTCAAAGCACCGCCAAGAGGAAGGTCGGGTATTAATGTAAGTAAGAAGCGATGGGAATGGAACGGGATAGTAAACCCACCTACTCATCGAGTCAAGTTCTGATTTTGGAAAAAATTGGTAAGCGTCCACCTCGACGGCCTGTTGTACCTGGAAAGTCAAACCACAAAGTCACCAAGACACGAAGAAGGCGCTGAAATGATTGTTTAATGCCCATTGATTCAAGAATAGCTCCCTTTAGCCGGTTAGAGGCGGCCGCTTGATCCGCCGACACCTAACTCTCATTACTCCTTGATTTCTTTGTGCCTTCGTGTCTTTGTGGTTCATTCTTCATGAGTCCTGGTGAACGATTACGAAAAATGACACGTTCATTCCGGTAAATTGGACTTCGGCGAGTGGAAGTATGCTTTTTTATGCATGAGGAACCTTGTGTTTCTTCCCAATGTCTGATATAGAAAAGTAACGGGTGCCGGGATATATATACGCAGGCACCCTTTTCTCGTGTGCAGGGCCTTTGGTTGGCAAGCGTCGGAGACCGCACGACTTGATGATCCGATCTGAGGCTTTTTGTGTCGATCTTATTGAGAACCGGCACGGACGGGAACGGCCATGATTAAATTAAAGTGCCTCAATTGTGGTGTCGAATGGGGTGACCCCGAAGCCTCCGACATGGATATATCCCATGGGTATTGTCCGCAGTGTCTCAGGGGTTACTATACGGAAAGGATCCGCAGGGCCCAGCTCAGGAGCGGGTACTCCGATTGCTTCAACCGCAGGTACAACGATTGCACGGAGCTTTTTTGCCGGTTTCGATGCGCTTGCCAGGATTATCTGGTCGAGGAATGGGAGAAGGGTGTAATCAACGG
>JAZDOF010000805.1:0-3458 GCA_043799015.1 Pseudomonadota bacterium
AT
The DNA here is from genome assembly GCA_043799015.1 of Pseudomonadota bacterium. Taxonomy (GTDB): domain Bacteria; phylum Desulfobacterota; class Desulfomonilia; order Desulfomonilales; family Desulfomonilaceae; genus JAZDOF01. The sequence goes on from JAZDOF010000805.1 coordinate 3, forward strand.
GCTCTATCTTGAGACGGGCAGGCTGGACAAGGCGGAGCCCTTCATCAGAAAACAGCCGACTCAGGCTTTCTTGGGTCGTTATTACTTCTTGGCCTCCAGATACAACATATCCAGGGATTGCTACGACAAGCTTCTGGAAGACGCGGTTAAGAAGAGAAACGCCGATCGGCTGTTCACGGCATACACCGGTTTGGGGGCCGCGTATGAGGCTGAAAAGAACCTCGAGAAGGCGGCCGAGTTTTTCCAAAAGGCCATAGACCTCACCGAGGACCTCAGATCCGGCCTGGGCCGCGAAGAGAGGGAGATGTTTTTTGACGTCAAGATGCTGGGTTACTATCGCACGGCACCCTATGAAGGGTTGGCCCGGGTCCTGATGAAAATGAACAAGCCCGCGGAGGCGTTCAAGGCATCGGAGTACACGAAGGCCCGCCGGTTCGCTGAGGCCATGGCCGCGCGCGCATCGGTCGCCGGCCGTGACGTGCCTGCGGACGTATTGAAGAAAGACGGTGAACTCACCGACCAATTGGCCGCCCTCAAGAAGAGGCGGGAAGACGCTTACGAAAAAGGTGAGCGTGCACTGGTGGAAAAGGAGCTGGATCCACGGATACAGGCGCTCGATGAGAAACGAAAGGCCCACATAAAGGACGTGCGGGCAAAGTATCCTCTCTTTGCGGCGGTAAGGTATCCGGAGCCCATGGATCTGGCCGACGCTTCCCTACGGCCGGAAGAGTGGGTACTGGCATATGACGTAACGGACGAGGGGGTGCTGATTTACCTGATTAACGGGACAAAGATCGTGCTGGGCCTGTTCAAGCCCATAAGCAGGAAAGACTTGGATGAGCTGGTTAGAAAGTTCCGTGAACCGCTGGAGATAACCCCCGGTAAGGACAACGTAGTTGACAAACTAAAATCCTTTGATTTTTCTTCGGGCCGGAAGCTGGCCGATCTGCTGGTGGGAGACGTTTTGAAAGCCCTCCCGGAGAAGACGCCCGTAATGGTCGTGCCGGACGATTCTCTCGGCGTCCTGCCCTTCGAGATGCTCGTTATGAACGACGGAGGACGGGTGGTTGCCGATCAAGCCGTTCCCGTAACCGAAGGGGCGACTTTCTTCGTTGAACGTAACCCCACTTTTTACTATCAGTCGGTCACCGCTTTGGCCCTTGCAAGGACGTATCAGACCGGCAAGGCTGCGGGCACGAAAGTTCTTGTAATGAATGATCCCGTGTTCAGCCCGGATGATCCGCGAATCAAGAAGCAGGAGCAGGAAAAGGAAAAGAAATTGCTCGATAAGCTTGATTCGCTCATGTCCCTTGATCCGTCCCAACTGGGATTCCTGCGGCTGCCCATGACCGGGGAATTGGGAGAATTCATCAAGGCTCTGGATCCTTCGGCGACCACCATGCTTTCCGGTCTCCAAGCATCGAAGCAGTCATTGTTGAAAGAACCTCTGGACCAATACAAATCAATGGTTTTTGCAACCCACGGTTACTTCGGCAAGGATTTGCCCGGCATAAAGGAACCGGTACTCGTACTCACCCTAGTTGACCAGCCACAGGGAGAAGACGGCTTTCTGAGGATGACGGAGGTCATGGGACTCAAGCTCAACGCGGATATCGTCGCCCTTACCGCTTGCCAGACCGGGTTGGGCCGGCGCATTTCCGGAGAGGGCACCATGGGTATGGGCAGGGCATTTCAGTATGCCGGGGCACGCTCGGTCCTAATGAGCCTCTGGTCCGTGGATGAGCGCGCATCGGTAAGATTGGTCGAGACTTTCTTCGACACCCTGAAAAAGGGGGGAGAGAAAATTCGAGCAATATCGAGGGCCAGGGAAGTGCTCCGTGAGGAGGGCTATGAACACCCGTTCTTCTGGGCGTCGTTCATATTGGTCGGGGAAACGGGGCTGTAGTAGACTCCGGTACGATTGAATTCCCGTAATCGTTCACCACGATGGAAAAAGAACTAACCACGAAGGCACAAAGAAATCAAAGGTCAATAATCTTCCGGAACCTTCCGGCCGGCCCGGCGGAACCAAGGTAACGTAGGGGCGGGGTTTATCCCCGCCCGTTCCCTGTACGCCGACGGCGGGTGGGGATAAACCCCGCTACAGATGTTTTTTTCGATTCACTCAACCCTTCAGGGTTCCCGTAATTCTCAACGCGTGACGCTATAATTCGGGATCGGACGCCAATTGAGGGGCAACAGGCGTTCATGTATCATTTCAAGTCTTTCTTCGTGTCTTGGTGGTTCGCCTTTCCGGGTGTAGCAAAACGGTGGGTTGAAGTGCCTGAGAATGACGATTTCCATGAGAGGCGAGTCGGGATCAGTCCTCCGACGTCGACTGGCTCTGCCCGTAGTTGAGCCGCCTTGCACGCCCGGCGGCTTGGAGGTCCGCGTCAATCATGGCCGCGGCCGCGGAAGCCTGAGCCGAGAGGGTTTGAGCAGCCTTACCCAGCTTGGCGATGTTCCTCTGAATGATGGTGAGCCGCCTCCCGCAACTTACCAAGTCCGCCTTTGCCGTGCGGTTGACAATGCCTTTAATATCCCTCAAGTTCTTCTGCGCCAGTCCTATGCATCTTAGGACTTGTGTCAGTTGATCGGTCAAGGCGCCTTGTGCGAGCTGAAGCTCATGTTGCCGAATAGTAAACACATTGGGGCCGCTGGAGGTTTGTCGAGCCGGAGAGGCCGTAGAGGCCTTACCGCTCTGCGCTTCCGCAGTCGGGACGGACACGCCGGTCAAAAGCAATGCGACCAATATTAAAACCGACAAAACTCTCACTCTACGCATCCTTTGTGCCCGCCCAGCCGGCGCATGCCCTCGGCGTTACGGCAGGGCCAAATTCTTAGGCTATCGCAGTGTACCCATTCTTCGCTCGAGTACAGCCCTGTTGATTCTGTACTGAATCAGTGATGTGTAGTAATCGCCCTGAGCCTGGGACAATTCGCGCTGAGCATCCAGCACCTCGGTGTAGGTGGCGACCTGCTCCTTGTACCGTTCCTGGTTTATGCGGAAGTTTTCCTTGCGATACTCGACGGCGCTCTTATTATCTTGTATGTCGGATTCGGACCGCTTCATATCGATGAATGCTTCCTTGACCTCTTGCATGATGTCTTCAACCAACTTCTCGCGTGCCACAAAAGTCCTGGCCTGGGTAGCGCGCCGCTCCTTAACGGTTTCTCTGTTTCGGTACGTGTCGAAGGTCCAGGAGAGTATGCCCTGAGCGCTCCAAGCGTTGATGGCCTCCCTATCCATGACGTTCCAATCGTCGTTGGTCCTGGAACCACGTACTTGGACGTTCACCGCGGGCATGAGGGCGGCCTGGGCGGCTTTCACCAAGGCCAGCGCCTGTTCGGTGGATATGTTGGCTTGTCTTATTTCCAGCCTATTTCCGGCCGCCATACTGTAGATTTCCGGGATCTTGTACGGGGAAGGGACGTACTGGTAGTCCTGGACAACAT
>JAZDOF010000826.1:0-6550 GCA_043799015.1 Pseudomonadota bacterium
GGGCAAGCCGGTCATCGCCACAGGCTGGTCCGGGAATATGGATTTCATGAAGCCGGGGAATTCATTGCCGGTTCGCTATCTAACGGCCGAGTTGGACCGAGATGTGGGACCGTTCAGGAAAGGGTCCGTATGGGCCGAACCGGATCTTGATCATGCTGCGGAATTTATGCGGGAGGTTGCTTCGGACCGGACAAACGCGGAGCGCGTAGGAAAAGCAGGAAGGGAAGAAATACTGAGCAACTTCTCCCAGCGTACCGTTGGGAACATGATTCGAGAAAGATTGGACTCAATCTACGACGATTTCTCCGCACGCCGGTACCCGACCTCCTCCAATACCGCCAAGTACGATTGAGCGGCCCTGTCCCACGAGAAGCGTCGGGCACTTTCCTTGGCCGCGTTCAGCAGGGCTTGAGCCTCGCCGGGGTTATTCAGATAGAATTCGATTCTCCGGGCCATTTGTTCGATTTCATAGGGATCGAAACGCAATGCGGGGATATCGATCACTTCCCGTAGACCGCCGGCATCGGCAACCAGGGGCAACGTGTCGTACCGCAGCGCTTCGAGGGGTGGCAACCCGAATCCTTCGTACATGGACGGCATGACGAACAAGGCCGCATTGTGGTACAGAGCGGGCATGTCCTCATCCGGGACATAACCGGCCATCAATAGTCCACCGCTCGCGGCGTCCTCGGACCAATCTCCCCCCTGAACTCCGCTATCGGTCCTTTGGTTGAAGACTTTACCGGCCGCCACCAACCTAACGGGCTCGATTCGACGCAGGTTCAAGAGCCGGACCGCTTCGATCAGTCGTGGAATGTTCTTGTGGGGCTTGAGGTTTCCCACGGTAAGCACGTACGGCCCCTCGATTCCGTAACGCCGCAGCCTTCCTCGGGAGAGATCCGCATCAGAGGGATAGGTCCTGCCGGGCCCGTTGCGGATCACGGTTATCTTATCCGGGTTGGCTCCCAATCGGGTCACGATTTCCTGTTTCGTGAACTGCGATACGGTGATTATCCTCTCGGCCGTCTTCAACACGGCTCTGAAAAAGAAGTTGGCATACAGTCTCTTCGCCGGACCTTTGAACAATAGCGGGAGGGCCAGAGGAGCCAGGTCGTGAATGATGACTACCATGGGTGCCGGCCGGCGAAGCGGCACGTTGTAATGCGGGAAGAGCAAGACATCCGCTGTTTCGAGCAAGCGTACGGGATAGCGAACTTGTTCCCTGATCGAGTATATCGGTGCATCGAAAGGATGTAACGACGATCGCTCAGTCGCGTATTCGGCCGGCAGAGGTTCTCCCCCGATAAGATGGAACTCGTGGTCGCTTTGGATCAATCTCGGAAGGAGTTCCCCGAGAACAACTCCTATGCCGCTGTGGCGGATCATTCGGCAATCAACGGCGATTTTCACGCGGCACCGTTAGCCTGCCGGAGCCGGTTGGGCCTTGGCATGCGGCCCGTGTTCCAGCCAACGCACAAGGGCGACCATCGTCCATATCTGACGATTGTTGTCGACAACCCCGTTAACGTGGTCGGCCAGGAGGGCCCGGCAGTAATCGGGGTTCAGCAAACCGCCTGCGTTGATCTTTTCCCGGGAGAGAGCGTCCGAGAAAAAGGTTTTGAGCTCGTCTTTTATCCAATGCGGCAAGGGCGGGGTGAATCCCTTCTTGGCCCCCCTGCGGATTTTCGGGGGAAGCAGATCCTTGACCGCCTTTCGCAACAGCGTCTTGGTCTGAAGGCCCCGCGACTTGAGGGGCGGCGGAAGAACCGCTATTTGCTCCACTAGTCCGTAATCCAACAGCGGCACCCTTGCTTCCAGGGAGTTGGCCATGGTCATCCGGTCCACTTTGGTGAGATTGTCGTCGAGCAGAAAGGTCTTTGTATCCACGTAGAGGAGTCTGTTAAGCGGATGGGCCCGCCGGGCCTTTTGGAAATGACCTTCAAACGCGTGGAAGCCCGGTTCGAGCCCCATCTTGACCCAATCAGGAGCGCAAAGTTTCTGCTTTTGTTCTTCGTCGAATATCACCTTCCACCAATAATGCCCCTGCTCCATAGGGAGTTCGGCGCCCGTGACAAAACGCTTGGCCTTGTAATCGAGACTGATCCGTTTCATCGACGTCGGCAGCGCTTTGACCAGGGGCGCAATCACATTATCCCGTATGAATTTGGGGATTTTGGTGTACATCCTCGCGACTCGGTAGGCCACGTGAGTAGGATAGCCGGCGAACACCTCGTCTCCACCGTCTCCGGTAAGCACTACTTTGACCTTTTGCCGCGCGAGTGCGGATACGAGAAAAGTCGGGATCGCGGAGTAGTCGGCAAAGGGCTCATCGAACGAATCAAAGCATTGGGTCAGTTGCGGCACCACGGAAGGGTCCAGCATTTCCTCCATATGCTCGGTCCCCAATGTCGCGGCGACGACCCGCGCCTCCTCGGACTCGTCGTAGGATTTATGCCGAAACCCCATGGTAAAGGTCTTGACCGGGATCCCAAGCTTTCGGGCCATTACGGCCGTTACGGTCGTGGAATCCAGACCGCCGCTCAACAGAGCGCCCACCGGCACATCCGCGATCATGTGGCGTTGCACCGCGTCCCGAATCAAGTCCAGCACCGCGTGTTCACAGTCCGGGGGCGGGGCCGGTTCCTCCCCCTCGTTTGGTAACGGGACATCCCAGTACTGCCTCAACCTGGGGCCGGTTGAGTCACATACGAGGACCGTGCCCGGCGGAAGTTTCTTTATCTCGCGGTACGCCGTGGAAGGAGTGGGGATGTACATCAGGGACAGGTAATCGTAGAGCCCTTGATAATCAAATTCGAGCGACACCCCTGCGGGAACGAGCGCCTTGATTTCACTGCCGAACACCAATCGTCGCCCCTCCTCGTGCGAATAGAACAGCGGCTTGATACCGAGGCGGTCCCTGGCGAGGACCAAGCGACGCCGCTTCGAATCCCACAAGGCGAACGCGAACATTCCGTTGAGCTCGTTGACGCAGTCTTCACCAAGCTCCTCATAGAGATGCACGATCACTTCGGTGTCCGACCTGGAGCGAAACACATGCCCACGGAGTTCGAGGTCGGATTTCAGTTCCGGGTAATTGTAGATCTCGCCGTTGTAGACCACCCAAACCGACTCGTCTTCATTTGATATGGGCTGTCTTCCCCCGGTAATGTCGATGATGCTCAATCGACGCATGGCAAGGCCCACGGGTCCGGAAACGTAAAACCCGTCGTCGTCCGGCCCTCGGTGGACCATGGTCCGGTTCATGGCTTCGATGACCGATCGTTGAGCCTTCCCGTCGGAGTCAAAAATAAACAGTCCGCATATGCCGCACATGAGTTCCTTCAGACACCCCTTACCGTGTTTGCGCTTTGGAAATTAGACCGAGCCCTTCGACCCCGGACGGCCATGGGCCGCCCCCCTTGCCCCTTAGTCCCTTTCCTGCAACCGTAGCGTGGCGAACTGGTCGAGGATAAGGCCGAAAAAAATGATGTTGATTCCGCCTGCAAGGAAAAGCACTACGCCGCCTGAAAACTGTTGGAATAGGACCAGATTTCGGATCGTTAGAAGCACGCCCACCAAAACCATGACCAGGCCCACGGGAAAGAAAATCTTGTTCGGGTTAGCCAAGGTGATGATCCGCAGGATGAATTGAATGAACCTGAATCCGTCCCTGAAAGGGTGAAGCTTGCTCGACGTACCTTTGCGACGGTGATTGGCCTTGATGGGAACGAACCGAACGTTGTATCCCGAAGCGATGAAGCTCAGGGTGTTGGTCGAGGGGAATGAAAAGCCGTTGGGATAGACGTGAAGGAACTTGCAGGCCACGTCGTGACGAAAGGCCCGCAACCCGGAGGTAAGGTCGGCTATTTTTTGTTCGACCAGGAAAGATGCAAGACGGCTCATGAAGACGTTACCGACGTTGCGCAGCCATGACCCTTGTTCCCTGCCGAAGGACCTGGCCCCGACAACTAGGTCGAATCTGTTCAGTTCGTCCAAGAGTTCCGGCAGGCACGCCGGGTCGTGTTGTCCGTCCGCGTCGATGACCGCGACCCTACCGCCTTTTATGGCCCGCAGCGCCGTCTTCAGTGACGCACCGTTGCCCTTGTTGACGGGATGGGAGATCACCTCGGCCCCTGCATCCAGCGCGGCTTGGGCCGTTCGGTCCGTGGAGCCGTCGTCGATCACGAGGACCGTAGCTCCGGGTACGTGCTTACGCACTCCTGACACCACTTCTCCGATGGTCCGTTCTTCATTGTAAGCAGGGACGACTACGGTGGTTCGTTCATCCGGGCGCCCTGGATCCCGGGTCCGGTCCGTGGTAAGGGTCATGTTCATCCGTGGTACAATGAGGTATGCATACTGAGCCGCTTGTTCTGAAGTCGCAATTTTGGTGCATAACCCCGCGCGATACGCTTGGGGGCACTTCCGATGTCCGCATGGCCAAAGCGCCGGTAATGATCTCAGTTTACGGACCAAAAGGCAAGGGCCGCAACGGGGTGCGGTAAATGGAGGATATGCCGGTCTTCCTGATTCGGACAATTACCAGCCGGCAAAGCGCTATTGGAGTAACCATTCATTCTTGTGGGGCACGTTGAGATTGGAATTCCCCCCCCCCCGTAAGTGAATGGTTACATCTTGGACCTCCGTAGGATTTGCTAAAATATCCCGATCGGGGTAGTGTCTCCCGTTCATATGCCGGTCGAGGAATGCAGTAGGAGGTCATTCATGGAAATGGACGGTCAGGCCGCGCGGGCCATTCGCAAGGCGATTCTCTTTATTTGTTGCGTTGCATCGGCGTTGATCGCCGCGGGCCCTGGGCCGACCCACGCTGAGACCCAGTCCACCAAGGGGCTCAAGGAAATCCAGCAATCCTTTCGTGAAATATGCAAGAACATAAAACCCGCGGTGGTCAATGTTTCCGGCGTCCGCGTCATTACCGAGCAAGACCCCATGCTTGAGCTGGATCCCTTTTTCATGAACGACCCTTTTTTCAGGCAGTTCTTTGGGGACCAATTCCTTCGCCGGCAATTCCAGGAACGGGGGGAACCGCGCCGACACCGCCAGCAAGGACTCGGCTCGGGGTTCATCTTTGATCCGAGCGGTTACATACTCACCAACCGTCATGTCATTTTAGGATCCGACGAGATCCTGGTGACGCTGAAGGAAAAGAAGCAGGTGAAGGCGCGTGTGGTCGCGGCCGACCAGCGGACTGATATTGCGGTTATTAAGATCACGGGGGAAAACCTTCCGCACGTCAAGTTCGGGGATTCGGACACACTCGACGTGGGTGACTGGGTACTTGCCGTCGGCAATCCCTTCGGCTTGATGCAAACCGTTACAGCGGGGATTGTGAGCGCCAAGGGGCGTTCCGCCATGGGAATACTGGATTACGAGGACTTCATTCAGACGGATGCAGCCATCAACCCGGGGAATTCAGGAGGACCGCTGGTCAATATCGACGGCAAGGTGGTCGGGATGAACACGGCTATCCTGTCCAAGAGCGGGGGGTACATGGGGATCGGCTTCGCCATTCCGAGCAACGTAATCAAGCGAACGGCTTCGGCCATGGTGGCTCAAAGCCGGGAACGGGGCACGGCACCGGCCGAGCAGGGACGCGTCCGGCCACCCCAAGGGCGTAAGCACCCGGAAGGGTCGACACCTCGCCGAGAACCGCCCACCAGACCCTCTCCCCCCGGACCTGTCCGGAATAACGATATATAGCTTTTCGGCAAACGCCCGGCATAGCGCTCTCTTAGCCTATTTGCCGACACCGGATCAGGCGCGGGATTCCGGCGCGTTTTCCACCACGGCGCGAATGGCGTCGAGAACGGGCGCGGCCTCAACGTGCCCGGCAAGCACACGCCGCACTTCCCTGTGCTGATAAACCGTGCCCATGGCTATCATGTCCGTGACCGCCCCCTCGACTTCATAATATGCTTCGTGGCTTATTCCCGCCTCGGCGCCTACCTCGTTGTATACGCACTTGAGAAATCTGGCCAGCGGGCCGGGGATATCGTGTACCAGCACGTTAATGTGGATCGCACGCGTTGCCATTAGAGGACTATTACGCGAACCAACCCTGTCCAGCGCCTCGACGGCCTGCTTTACGGAAGCCGGCAGGATTTTCTCGGCTTTCATTTCCGGAGCTCCCGGGACGTTTGATCGGGGCATTGCATGAGCCTCAAGATAGATTGACGCAAAAGAAGCAACCGTTAACCGCGCCTATTCGTTACCCCATTAAAACCATACCACAAAGTCACCAAGGCACAAAGGGAAGCATAGCCGGTGCCTGATGTTCCATTCAAGCACCATGCCGTCTCGCGGATAATTTCGCACGAGCCTCTGATTTCTTTGTGCCTTTGTGTCTTCGTGGTTCACTCTTTGTCCATTCCGGTGAACGATCACGGAAAGAGAAGCAGCGCGGGGTGTTCCGTCACCGCTTCAACGGCTTACTTATGAATCTACACGTGATTACCGCACTGATCAACAAGGCGGCCGACAGATAGAATGCCGTATCGTACGAACCCGTGTAGTCCTTGATGTAGCCTGC
>JAZDOF010000828.1:0-9907 GCA_043799015.1 Pseudomonadota bacterium
CGGTCCCAATCTTCCTTAATTTGCCCTCCCACGAGCCGGATTCCCGCTTTAGGGACTGTATCCGGCCACATCATACCTCTGATAACCGTGGTCTTACCCCCAACAAGTCTGTCCGTTGGGGGTATTCTTTTTTTTGCGGCGGTCTGTTAACTCACGAATTTCTAATCAAAAACCTCCCAGACACGAAACAATCAAAGGTCGATTCTCTTGAGCGGCATCCGGGATCGACTCTCTTCGCGTCTTCCAGCCTTCGTGGTTGATTATTTCTTAGGGGTACTTGCAGGATCGCGATATCATCATGTCGGACGGGTTACCGTAAGATTCGCGGGTATGGGAAGACGATACGATTGCCTGCGGCGGTAACGCCGGTCGGGAGCCCGGCCCTTCCCTCTTACGGATCCCGGGGCCGGTAGAAATTTAGGCCGATTCATCAAGAAGATAAAGGAGAGGACATGAAGAGGACGATGGTTATGATTGCGGCGGCCCTGGTGTTAACCGGATGGTCCGCCGGCGCCCAGGACGCGTCGCGTAGAGTTCTGGCCGACGAGCTGTTGACCATGATGAACATGCCGAAGACCTTTGAGAAGTCCATGGAAATGATCAAACAGATGATACCCGCGCAGGTGGAAGAAATGGCCAAATCGTCGGGAGGTGCCGAGGCGGCGGCCAAGGTGTCGGCCCAAACGGTCAAAATGATCGCCATGATGGAGAAGGAATGGACCTGGGAAAAAGTGAAAGGGGAGTACGTGGGGCTATATGCCGAAATGTTCACGGAAGATGAGTTGAAGGGCGTGATATCCTTTTACAAGACGCAGGCCGGAATGGCGTTCATCAATAAGCAGCCCGAACTCGTGAAGCGCTCTATGGAATTGAGCCGCAAGATGATGGACGGAATTCTCCCGAAAATCCAGGAACTGCTCAAAGAGGTGGAGCCGAGTCAATCTCCCTCAACCGAGCAGCCGAAGGAGAATAAGTAAGGTATTAGTCAGAGCGGACCCTTCAAAAAGGACTCGTTGCCCGATGCCGCGGTGATCGACTGAAAAGGGTTGCGCGGAGACCACAGGCAGCATAATTAGATGTGATGGGGCTTGTTCGCGATTCAGAGACGCGGCATCCATCGATCTTATAATAGCGCCTGGGCGTGCCCCATTTGAAGGATACGTCAAATTCAGCACAGGAGGCCTACCATGCCGAATACGTCCAACCCCGACGATCAAGCGGTCAAGGACCTGTTTGCCCGAGCAAGGACCATTGCCGTGGTCGGACTCTCACCCAACGAATCCAAGGACAGCTACCGGGTTGCATCGTACCTTAAGAGCCGGGGGTACAGAATTATTCCCGTTAATCCTACCGTCAGGGAAATACTGGGAGAACCGTCGTATGCGGATCTAAGATGCATACCCGATGCGGTGGACGTGGTTGACGTATTCCGTCGTTCGGAGTATGTGCCGGAAATCGCTGAACAGGCTGCGGCCATCGGCGCCAAGGCCCTTTGGTTGCAGTTGGGCATCACCCACGAACAGGCGGCCCGGATTGCGGCACAGGCCGGGCTCCTCGTGGTTCAGGACGCGTGTATGCTGGTGGAGCACAAGCGTCTTTCCCAAGATGGGGCGATTGATCTCAAGCCCCTTAAGGGGAAACGGTAAGCGGTCAGCCGGCCTGGTGACTTGGGAGGACTTGGGGGGGCGGACGCGGAACGGAAAGGAGGCCTCGGATATGGCGGACAAGAGCATTTTCTCCGGTTTTCCCGTTGCAGCGGTTAAGTTTCTGAACGAGCTCAACGCCAACAACTCCCGCGAATGGTTCGCCGCACATAGGAAGGAGTATGAAGACCACCTTCTTTCTCCGGCAAGGGATTTTGTCTACGAGCTTGGAAAAAGACTTACGGAGCTGTCGCCCAATGTGAACGCGGACCCGCGCACGGACAAGTCCATATTCCGCATCAACAGGGATACGCGTTTCAGCGCCGACAAGTCCCCTTACAAGACCCATCTGGGGATCTTTTTCTGGGAAGGAGCGTGGCCCAAGATGGAATGCTCCGGATTTTACTTCCACCTTCAACCCCCGGAACTCATGTTGGCTGCGGGAATGCACCGCTTCCCGAAACCGGTGCTGGAAGAATTTCGCAATGCGGTCGCGGACCCCCGTTACGGGGCGAATTTGGCGGACGCAATATCTCGTGTGACCTCCAAGCCGGGTTATCAGGTTGGGGGCACCCACTACAAAAGGGTGCCGCGCGGGTTCGACTCCAACCACGAAAGGGCCGACCTATTGCTCCACAATGGCCTCTATGCCATGTTCAACGCTGAGCTTCCCGCGGAGCTCCACACCCCGGAGATTGTGGACTACTGCTTCGAGCGGTTCAAGGATATGTCCCCGCTTCATTCTCGGCTCGTGGAAATGACGGCGAGGCGGAAGAAATAGGAGGTTGAATGCAGCGGCTTCGTGTAAGGCGCGGGCCCATGCCTCAGGCTCAAACGGCCAACAAGAGACAATTCGATAAGTTGACGGCAACGGAGCTCTATTGCCCGAAGTGCCGAAAGGCGGTTCCGGTCACGGAACGACTCTTACTGGTGCTGCCTGAAGGGGACAAGTACGAATACCTATGCGTGTACTGCGGGCAATCCGTGGGTGATCGCATTGAAAAGGGCGAACCACGGCGCATCATATATTAGGCACAGGACTGCTCCGGGACGACGGGCCATCTCCGGAGTCTTAGGACCATTTCGCGAACACATTCTCCAAGTCTCCTTATGTGCCCTTGTCTCGGAGCTTGTTGGACGATAATTCAACCTCCACGGCTTAGGTTACGAACCTGGTGGGCCTGCTCGGCCGCGTTTCGGGCCGCGCCGTCTACGCTGCACCCACGCGGGAATCACTTGAGGGACATTCACCCCCGTTGGTATTTTTCCATCAACCGGCCTTCAGGGTCGCTCAGCCGCTTGTAATTTGTGTCGTTACCATGCAGACTGTCGGGCACGCCCGTTGAATGGAAGAATGAAGCTTACGGCTTATGATTATCGAGAAAGCGGCCGAAGGGTTAGCCTGTGAACGATGAACCGAGCCGACTTCCGCGCGACCACAGGTGGGGCGCGTATACCATGGTCGGGTGTTGCCTCAGGGCGCCGGCGAGCGGTTGGCCGGCCGGCTCGATGACGAGACAAACCCAAGGAGGAAAGCGGTGGAGAAAAAAAAGGGGCGAACGGGTGCTAAGTCGCCGGGTGTGAAAAAGCCCAAAGTCGAGAAAGCCCCGATGCGGAACGTGATTCCCTTTCCCGGGATGTGGGAAGAGGTGGAGCCTCCGCCACTCCCTAAATTCACCGTAGGGGTTGACCTGGTCGTATCCGGCAAGCAGCCCATCCTCAAGAAGGTGGAGAGTTATCTCAAGAGAGGATTGAAAAAGCTGCCGGACGTGGTCCTCACCGATTCAAAGCCCCTGTACTGGATCAACGTGGTATGTCTTACCGACGCGTACAACGGCTACCACATAGCCTATTTCATTGCCGCGACCTCGGCGCTGAAGAACCTCATCACCGGCGTTTTCGACGACGAATCTTTCGACATGATAAACGAGTTTTTCAGCGACCTGGTCTATGTGTACGAGCAACGTTTGAAAATCGGGCCGTCGAACTTGCTCAAGTCCGCATGCGATGAGATCGTCGAGGATTTTCAGCTGAACCACGTTGAAGAAATTCGTGAAATATGGGAAACGGTGCTGAATAATCCATGGACCGACGATGACGACGACATCCCCTTTTGAGCCCCGGTCCCGACGCTGTTCAATTGCGGCGGCGGCTCAAGAATATGCCTCCTTACGCAGCATCGACAACGGAACGGCTGATCGGGTTTTTTCGTTATCCGGAGCGATGGTGCGGGGGCAATCCTCCGGACGAGGTTGATTGCTTTGATATTGCCGGTTTTCCGGCGTTGCCGGTCATCATCGGAAGTCATCCGCCTAATAACGAAACTTGCCCCAAGGGTCGACTTAATATCCTTTGATGTTTTTGACACCCTCGTCATGCGCCGCATCATGCCGCCGGAGCTCATGAAAGTCCCCGCGGCCAGGATGACGGCCTTGAAACTTGCCGCCCAAGGCATTCCGATAACCCCTTCCGCTGCATTAAGCCGACGAATCGAAGTCGAGCATCGCCTGCGGTCCGAAAGAAAACGGTTGGGCTGCGACGCGGAATGCCGTATTGTCGATGTTGTTGACGAATGGCTCGGGACTTGGCTCGATGCCGAAAGAGTCAAAGGGACGGCCCCAACGATACTCGCCGAAGAGATGCGCGCCGAGCTCGATGCGTGCTACCCGGCGGAAGGCTTCATTGATGCCGTTGGAACGGCTCGGGCCATGGGAAAACGCGTAGTATTCGCATCGGATATGTACCTGGGACGGCCCGAGCTGGAGGCCATCCTGGACCACTGCGGCTACGGCGGGCTTTACGACCGGATATATTCGTCGGGCGAAGAGGGGCTCAATAAGCGATCAGGGCGCCTCTACCGGCACATACTGGAAAGTGAGCACATCCAGGTCGGACGCTGGGTCCATTTCGGCGACAATCTCTATTCGGACTTCTGGGTGCCTCGAAGGCTCGGAGGCCGATCGTTTCTATGTCTGGGGACCGAGTTCCTGAAAAAGAGGTCCCGCATTCGACGCGTTTCCTTTCTTTCAAATGATTTCACTCATTGGGAGGGGGCCCGGTTCGCAGAGCTCCTGTCATCGCATCGGCCCTCCGGTAGTGTCGATGACCCGGCCTATCTCATCGGGTACTATCTCCTGGGACCGGCCTTGTGCAATTTCATCCATCAGGTGTTGGAACGGGTCGCACAAGAACGGATCTCCCTGGTCCTTTTCCCCGCCAGGGATGGATTCATATTGAAAGAGATATACCGGCGCCTTAAGCCGCACCTTTTGCCCGACCGGCAAATCCACGCGCCATACTGTTTCCTGAGTCGGCGGGTGGTCTATGCGGCTTCAGTGAACCATATCGGTCTCCGGGAGATCAATGTGGGATTTGCCCGCTCACGCGAGAAAACCTTACGGAATTTCCTGGTGAAATTCTGCGATTGCCCGGAGCAATTCCTGAAACCTGCCCGAGAGTGCGGTTTCGGTGACCTCGACGACCATATTGAGAATCCGTTTGAAGACCGGCGGTTTCAACGCTTTTCTTCGCATCCCGAAGTGCTTGGTCTGATAAGGAGCATTCAGGCCCAAGCCGACGCCATCCTATACAAGTATCTGGGTCAACTGCATTTTTGGGATGTCTCCAGGGCTGCAATCGTGGATGTGGGATGGATCGGCACCGTTCAGGATTCGCTCACTAGGGCGTTCGGTTCAAGGCCCGACCGGCCTAGGCTTTTCGGACTGTATTTCGGTCATATTATGCGCTTCCCCGTTCTGAAGACGGCCACGTCCACCTACGAAGGACTCGTCTATCATGCGGACGGCGTTGACAGGAGCTATTTGCCCACCGAACGATTTCCGCAACTCATGGAATTCGCCACCCGAGCGCCCCATCCCACCAGTGTAGGTTTGGCCGATGACCCCGATTCGGGGACGGTAATTCCCGTCTTTCGCCGGTCCGATGCCGAAGAACGTAGGCGTGAAATGGTTGATAGGCCGGTCATCAACTCTATGCAGTGCGGAATCCTGGATGCGACCGACGCTTATGTAAGGATGATTCCATACCGGGAGCATTCCGCTTCGGCTTACACACCGTTCGTTCGCAGTCGGCTGGAACGATTTCTCTATGTTCCCAGGGTCGAGGAAGGACGTCTATTCTCCAAATTGTTCGACGCGCAGGATTTCGGGGTGAAGGACGAGGTGGAGGCCGTCAAGCCTCCTGAAGACTCCCCTATAAGTTTGTCGTGGCTTTCCGCCGTCAAACGTATGGGCGTATGGCATGAGGGTTGCCTCGCGAGTCTTGGTATCCCCGGAGCGGTAACCCTTTTCAATCTGTACCGCATATTAAAATCTCGAAGGTATTGATGGAACCGACCACGCCGCTCCTCAAACGTCTCTCGGATCTCCAGGAGCGACTTGCCCGTTTGGAACCGGAACCGGCGGATTCGTCCCGTTTGTCCAACGTCCGAGACCTGCTCACGCAGGCGGAGGAACTGCACCGCTCCTGCCTATGCCCGGACGAATCGAACGGGTGTGCTGCTCACCCCCTTGGGTCCCGCCCTTTCATAACCGCCAAGATCCTATTTGCTTTGGATCGGGCCGAGGACCTATTGAACGGCCTCCTTGACCCCGAACCGAGACCGGCTGAGTCCCGCGCCGTCAATCCGGTTGATTTGCTCTATCCCTCGATCGGGGAGGCGATGTTGCAGCGCTTCTTTTGTTTTGTTTCCCGGTTACGGGGTCGGCTCCTGGGATATCGCGTCGATTGCCGTGGTCCATACGTACGTGAGTACCTGTATCTCAAGAGTCCCATAATACTGTCGCCCCTGTTCCGACGGCTCCTCCCTTCGAGGCGTCATCCCGGTCCGGTGAAGTCGCCGTATGAAGAAACGCGTTCGACCCCGGAGAAGACGTCCGCCTGCGGATCTGCGGATCGTTCTTGACGGCCGGATGAATTCGGGGGCAATACAGATCTCGTGGCTTGGTAATGCGTAGCAATCACGACATGCTACTTCCCCCTCCGTCGCAAGGACGCCGGCTTGCGGGCCTCGCGTCAACCATTCACTAATTGGAAGCAAACTCCAATCCGGACGTGAAATAGGCTTTCCAGCCTGCGAATTCGCTAAGAGACGGTATCGGCAGGCTGGAAAGCCTGCCCCACAAGAGAGACCGGTTACGTTTTGCCTGATTTTGCCTTGACACCTCAAAACGGGGGTGGTAGTTTCATTTGCTTACATGTCATTTAGAGGTTGCTATGAAGACCTGGACCCCTAAGCCCACTACAATCGAAAAGAAATGGCTGCTCATCGATGCCAAGGACAAAGTCCTGGGACGGGTTGCCACAGAAATCGCTCGAGTTCTGAGAGGCAAGCATAAACCCTCCTTTGCCCCCCATATGGATACGGGCGACTTCGTCATCGTGGTCAACGCCGATAAGGTCCGCTTGACGGGTAGTAAGCTCAAGAAAAAGATGTACTACCACTACAGCGGTTACCAGGGCGGCTTGAAGTCCACCAGGGCCGACGCCATGATGAAGGCTAAACCCGAGCGGGTGTTTTGGCTCGCGGTCAAGGGAATGCTGCCCAAGAACACCCTCGGCAGAGCTCAATTGAAGAAGCTCAAGATTTACACCGGGGACGACCATCCCCATCAGGCCCAGCAGCCGGAACCTTATCATTTCTAAATCCGGAGTATCAGTATGAGCGAGACTCGCTTTTACGCGACAGGCAAAAGAAAATCCGCCATAGCAAGGGTGTGGCTCAAACCCGGCAGCGGGAAAATAGTCGTGAACGACCGCTCGGTAGAGGATTATTTCGGACGACAGACGTCTCGAATGGTCATCATGCAGCCCTTTGAGTTGACCCAAACCGTCGGAAGATATGATTTGATGGTTAATGTACATGGCGGTGGACTTTCCGGGCAAGCCGGCGCGCTGAAGCACGGCATAAGCAAGGCTCTCCTGGATGTAGATCCCACTTATAGGACTGTACTCAAGAGCGCTGGTTTTCTCACTAGAGATTCACGCGTTAAAGAGCGGAAAAAGTACGGCCGACGTGGGGCCCGTGCCAGCTTCCAATTCTCGAAGCGTTAATTGTCCGCACTGGGTCGGGTTTTCATTGCAACGGAGAGGCATGGCCTCTCCGTTGCTACGTACCGGGCGGGGATAAACCCCGCCCCTACAGATGTTTGTTTCGATTCACTCAACCGTTCAGGATTCCCGCAATTCTCAACGCGTGACACTATAGGTCCAGCCCATAACACGCAATATGTCATGCTCGAAACAATTCCCTTGCCCCCCTGAACAGCTACCTCCATTCTTGGAGGGATCCTAAGCGGTCTTGTCCGTACCGGCAAAATGTGCCCGTATTCTCTCCACGTCCTTCAAGCCTATGCCGGGGACCTTGGCGATGTCCTCGTCCGATGCGGCCAAGAGCTTCTTCAGACTGCCGAATGCCGTCAGGAGAGCTTGTTTCTTACGGGGCCCGATGCCGGAGACCTCATCCAACGCTGAGTGAATGACCGATTTGGCTCGGGTTTTTGTATGGAAGCCGTGGACGAACCGGTGAGACTCGTCCCTGACTCGCATAAGCAGAAGAAGCCCCGCATCTCCCTTCATAAACGTCACGGCGTTCTTCCTGTTGGGCAGGTAGATCCGGTCGAGTTCGCCTTCTTGTCTTCCCTTGGCTATGGATGCAACGGGAGGATGAAGCTCGCCGAGGGCGTCTTTCAGCGCGGCAACGGCCGCGTTGAGCTGAGATTTTCCGCCGTCGATGAGGAACAGATCCGGAAGACGGTCCTCATCGGCATGGGCCAGCCGTCGCGAAAGCGTGTGGTAGATCATTCCCGGGTCGTCTTGGTCTTCAAACCCCGTTATCTTGTACTTCCGGTACTGGTCTTTACTAGGTTTGCCGTCCAGGAACGCTATCTTAGCCCCAACCGACTCGGTCCCCGCATGGTTGGATATGTCATAACCTTCTATAAGGCTGGGCGGAGATGGGAGTCCAAGTTTACGCGCTATCCTTTCCATGGCGCGGGCCGCTCCATCGTCCTTCAGTTCCATTAGAAGGCTGTTGTGGGCATTTTTCAGGGCAAGCTTCACCAGTCGAAGTCCTTGACCCCGGGACGGCGCCCTAATAGACACCCTATTGCCTCGCTGCTCCGACAACCAAGCCTCTACCACCTCCGGGTTCTCAATGGGATGGGATACAAGGACCTCTTTGGGGATGAACGGGGCTGCGCCGTAGAACTGCTTCACCGCGGACGCCATGATTTCTTCGGCCTCCAAGGCCTCGTTACGAAACCTGTATGATTCCTCGGAAAGCAGCCTTCCTTTCCTGAACGACAACACCTGTACCACGTAGAGGTCCGGTGCGCGATGCACAAGACCTACCGCATCCTGGTCCTTGAGATGAAAGAAAGATACGTTCTGGATTTCGAGAGTCCGTTCCACTGCGGCGATACGGTCTCTAATTCCGGCAGCCTCCTCGAACCTCAGTTCTCCGGAGGCCGATACCATATCCCGCTTGAGGCTTCCGACCAGGTCTTCACTCTTGCCCTGCAAGAGTAAAGCCACCCCCTCGACCATGCGTCGGTATTCATCCCGGTCCACTTTTCCGGAGCACGGACAGGTGCATGCGCCCATCTGGCAATTAAGGCACGGGCGTTTGCACGTCCGGAAGAACTGCTCGGAACATTGTCTCAATGGGAACAGCGTGAGTATGAATTTCAAAGTGAGCCGTGCATCGCGGGCGGACGAGTACGGGCCGAAATAACGTTCCCCGTCGGGCACGATTTTCTGAGTCCTCACCAGCGTCAAACGGGGGAAAGGATGGGAAACGTTCAACCGCAAGGAGAAGAACGATTTGTCGTCCATCAAGTCCACGTTGTATTTGGGCCGGTGTTGCTTGATGAGGTTGTTTTCCAGGATCAGCGCTTCCTTCTCGGTATTCGTGAGAATCGTCCGGATATTGTCCACGTGATCCATGAGGAACTGAATGCGCGGGCGCTCATCGCCCCCCTTGACGAAATAGCTGCGTACACGGTTACGGAGATTGGACGCTTTGCCGACATACAGAATTTTGCCCGTACGATCGGCCATCAGGTACACGCCCGGACTGAGGGGCAGATTTTTTAGGAATTCTTCATCGACAGGCATCGGTTGGGGTCCGAACCAACTTGGTTACACTTCTAGTGACGCTCCTTGAATTTTGCGGCAAAGCCGGGCTGGCGGAACCAAGGTAACGTAGAGGCGGGGTTTATCCCCGCCTGCCGTCGGCATCCAGG
>JAZDOF010000849.1:0-6269 GCA_043799015.1 Pseudomonadota bacterium
CCCGGACAAAGTAACCGGTGCAGCAGGAAATCGGACTCGGTTCCAGCTCACGGCCATGACGGTCACCGCGGAAACAGCATGTCGCCCTGCTGAAGGGAACCGGCCGCGATGCGCTCCAGTATGGCGTTGAGGGGCCCGGCCACGGAGTCGATCACGGCGACGCGCTTCCACGTCAGGTATTGGTAGTACTCCTCCTCGATGGCGCAACACACTACCATGTCTATCCTTTCGGAGAGTACCAGGTTGCACAGGGCTTCGGCCGATGCTTCCGGGAGAATTACGGTTCTCTTCTCCACCATACCGTCATGCTCGTCCATTGCTACGATGGTGACTTCCTGGGCGGCGTCGAAACGCGGGGCAATATCGTCTCCCCACAGGGGGATGAGGATCCTTTTCAAGGGGCGGCTCCGCTCATTCCCCCATGCCTTCCCATTTCAGAAACACCGCGCTCAATGGCGGCAACACCAAATGGAGGGAAAAGGGACGCATATGGCACGGGTCGGCCGGGGCTTCCACCGCACCCATGTTGCCCAAGCCGCTGCCGCCGTACAGGGCCGCGTCGCTGTTCAGGACTTCGCGCCACAGGCCGCCGTAGGGGGCGCCCACACGATAATCGTTTCTGGGGACCGGGGTAAAGTTGAAGGCCACAACCATGGTATCCGCGGGAGACGAACCTTTACGCAGGAAGGTCAACACGCTGTTGTCCGAGTCGTTGCAGTCGATCCATTCAAAGCCCCGCGAATCGAAGTCCTTCTGATGAAGGGCACGTTCCGCTCGATAGACTCGGTTGAGGTCCCGGACCCAGGTGAGCATACCGGCATGGAGCGGTTTTGCGAGAAGGTGCCAATCCAGCCCGGCCTCGTGGTACCATTCGTTCCATTGACCGAATTCGCCCCCCATGAAGAGGAGTTTCTTGCCCGGTTGTGCGTACATGTACGCGAGAAGAAGTCTCAGGTTCGCGAACTGCCGCCACTCGTCGCCCGGCATCTTTCCTATTAGGGACCGCTTGCCGTGTACCACCTCGTCGTGGGACAACGACAGTACGAAGTTCTCCATGAAGGCGTACAGCATGCGAAAGGTAAGCTCGTTCTGATGATACTTTCGGAACAGTGGATCAACGGCAAAGTACTTTAGGGTATCGTGCATCCAGCCCATGTCCCACTTCATCCCAAAGCCTAAACCGCCGATGTATGTGGGTCGCGACACCATGGGCCACGCGGTGGATTCCTCGGCAATAGTTTGAATTCCGGGAAAACTCCTGTACGCTTCTTCGTTGAACCGGCGGAGTAGGCTGATAGCGTCCAGGTTTTCCTTGCCGCCGTACTCATTGGGTATCCATTCGCCTTCCTTGCGCGAATAGTCAAGGTAAAGCATCGAGGCCACGGCATCCACCCGGAGGCCGTCCACGTGGAACCGGTCGAGCCAGAAAAGTGCGCTGCTGAGTATGAAACTCCTGATTTCACAGCGTCCATAATTGAAGATGTAGCTGTTCCAATCCGGATGAAGGCCCATACGGTCATCTTCGTGCTCGTACAAATGTGTCCCGTCAAAATAGGAGAGGGCATAGCCGTCGGTGGGAAAATGGGAAGGGACCCAGTCCAGGATTGCGCCTATGCCGTTCCGGTGGAGATGATCCACGAGAAACATAAAATCATCGGGGGTGCCGTAACGGCTTGTGGGGCTGAAGAACCCCGTGACCTGATATCCCCAGGATCCGTAGAACGGGTGTTCCATGATGGGGAGGAATTGCACGTGGGTGAAGCCCTGTTCCTTGACGTACTCCGCGAGTTTGACCGCCAGTTCTCTGTAGGTCAGCGGTCGGTTGCCCTCCTCGGGTAATCGCATCCACGAGCCTATATGAACTTCATAAATCGTAATGGGTGAATTTTCGGGCTTGATGCCGCGCCGGTATTGAAGCCACTCTTCGTCTCCCCACCGATATTCCGGCTCCCATACGACCGACCCCGTCTTTGGAGGCTCTTCAGTGTAGAAGCCGAACGGGTCGGCCTTTTCAGCCTCAAACGCGTGATATTGAGAAGAAATATAGTATTTGTAACACGCGCCCTTACCGATTCCCGGGATAAACCCTTCCCAAATGCCCGAACTTCCCCTCGGACTCAGGTAGTGTTTTTCGCGGTTCCAGTGATTGAAGTCCCCGATCACGGTGACTCGATTGGCATTCGGCGCCCACACCGCAAAGTATGTGCCGTTCACGCCGTTCACCGTCGCAGGGTGGGCTCCAAGTTTTTCATACAGGCGGAAATGGGACCCTTCATTAAAAAGGAACAGGTCGTCATCGGTCAGCAAGGAGAAATCGTACGAAACCGCATCGTAATGCCCAAGCAACACCCTCTTTTCAACCGTTTCGTCGGCCATTGCTCATATTCCTTATGTCAGGCGCCCAAATCATGGTATTGCAGTACTGATAACAGTGTTTTGCACACAACGCAAGGAGTTGGTCCTATGGCCGATAAGAGACGCGCCGCGCCGGGCAAAGGGTATTGGGGAAAGATCTGCTTTGTCGATTTGTCATCAGGTGAGGCGGTATTCGAAGAGCAGGAAGACCTCATGCACGAGCGTTTCCTCAGCGGCGTAGGACTTGGAGCAAAGGTATTCTGGGACCGAATGAAACCGGCTTGCGACGCGCTTGGCCCCGAAAACCTCCTGGGCATAACGACGGGGCTGCTTACGGACACTCGTTCGGTTTTCACCGGCCGCTTCACGGTGGTGGGAAAATCGCCCGCGTCCAAGGGATGGGGCGATGCCAATTGCGGGGGGTACTTCGCCCCGTCACTCAAACGATGCGGGGTTGACGCGGTCTTTTTCTCGGGACGGAGCGAGCGACCGGTTTATGTGCTCATGAATGACGAGTCGGCACAAATACTTGACGCTTCCGATCTTTGGGGAAAAGACACCTTGGAAACCGAGGCGGCACTTCGCGACCGGCACGGTAAGGGCGCCCAGGTGGCCTGTATCGGACCCGCGGGGGAAAAGCTGTCATTCATTGCCGGCATAGGCACGGACTACGGCCGAATGGCTGCGAGAAGCGGTCTGGGCGCGGTTATGGGATCAAAGAACCTCAAGGCCGTGGTGGTCGCGGGAAAGAAACGAATCGGTACAGCGGACGAAGATCGCATGCGGAGCCTGACCGAAAGCTTCAGGGCACGAATCCGAGACCCGAAAATCGTCAGCCGGCTCTTCAACGATCAAATTCTGTCGCTCTACGGCTGGTTCCTGGGGAAGAAAATCTATAACAAGCAAATGGCCTTTACATGGCGATGGCTCCTCCGGGGTTTCGGCACCCCCGCCCTGGTCCCGCTGTGCGCCCAGAGCGGAGATAGTCCGATTAAGAACTGGGGCGGGGCCGTGACCCCGGACTTTCCCTATGGGAAACACTCCAAGGTGGGTATGAATGCGGTGCATGCCGTCGAGTATAAAAAATACGGCTGCTATTCTTGTCCGGTGCGCTGCGGCGGCCATGTAACGGTACGGCGGGGAGACGAGATCATCGAGCGGATGCACAAACCGGAGTACGAGTCCATCTGCGCGTTTGGTCCCATGTTGCTCAACGACGATCTGTTTACCATCTGCCGACTTAACGACATGGCCAATCGGGCGGGAATGGATACAATATCCCTCGGCGGCACCATGGCGTTTGCGGTGGAGTGTTTCGAGAACGGCATCATATCCAAGAATGATGCGGACGGACTGGAACTCAGGTGGGGCAACGCGGGCGCGATTGTCCGCCTGGCCGGCATGATAATCAACCGAATCGGCATCGGCGACGTTTTGGCCGACGGTGTGAAGCCGGCCGCGGAACGATTGGGCGGAGGGGCTGAAAAGTATGCCGTGCATTGCGGCGGAATAGAAGCCCCCATGCATGATCC
Source organism: Pseudomonadota bacterium (assembly GCA_043799015.1). Lineage (GTDB taxonomy): Bacteria > Desulfobacterota > Desulfomonilia > Desulfomonilales > Desulfomonilaceae > JAZDOF01. The sequence continues at coordinate 3,888 of JAZDOF010000849.1, forward strand.
GAAATACGACGAAGGTTGGCTGCCGACGTATCATTGCGAGCCGTCACCTGCGCGACACACCGTCGCGTGCGATCAATACCTGGATCTACAGCGTCTGGACCGGCAGTTCAAAAGGGCGGCCGAGCCGGATACGAGCCCCGAGGCGCATGCCCGGCTACTGGCGGTATCTTCTTACTACAAGATGCTGGTGGATTGCGCCGGCGCTTGTCTTTTCGGAACCCAGGTCGGCGGAGATATCCCTCTTTGCGAATGGATGAACGCGGCAACCGGATGGGAGCTTTCCAACGACGAGTATCTGGTTGTCGGCGAACGGGTGAAGCAATTGCGGCACGCGTTCAATCTGCGTGAAGGGATCAACCCCGTACGGGACTATCGACCGCATCCGCGAACGGTAGGGACCCCGCCTCTACCGTCCGGACCACTGAAGAACGTATCGCTGGATGTGGATGCAAGGGCCGCGGAGTACTATCACGCGCATGAATGGGACCTTCGTACCGGGATTCCGACATTGGCCAAGCTTAAGGAACTGGGCCTGCACGAGGTGATCGAAGTATTTTACCCGGATCATGGAGGCGTGTCATGATCTCGCACGGCGGTACTACACGAATTCTACATCCACCTTGTACCCGTAGATGTCCAAGTCCTTCAACAGACACACCACGGCCTGTCTGAAGAGGGACTTGTGGTCCCGCGCGAGACCCACGCGTCGCATTTCGTGGGGGATAGGGGTGCCGAGGGTATCGAATCGTCCTTCGTTAAAATAAGAATCGAGGGCCGCCTCCCAAGTACCTTTGAATTCTTTGTTCTCGGAATGCTTCAAAGGGTAGCGGACCTCCTTATCCAGGAACTCCTGCGCAACCCGGACTTCCACATGAAGACCGGAGCGGTAGGTGACGTCCGCGACCGGGGTGCCTTTGAACGATATGTGGGCGACGATTATCATCACTTGGCCTTGCGGGAGAGATTGTCCGACACGAGGCTCGGATGCAGGCCGGACGCCGTATCGAGTCAAGACTGAAGGTGTGCATAACTATATCAGCACGTTGGCATCCGGTCCAGCCGTTTTAGACCAAACGTTGTAACCATTCACTCTTGTGGGGCAGGCTTTCCAGCCTGCCGAGATCGGACTAAGAATATTCGCAGGCTGGAAAGCCTGCGCCACGTTGAGATTGGAAATTCCCCCTCCTAACTAAATGGTTACCCAAACGTTTTGACCGAAATAGGGCAAAATGGCCTACCGATGGGCCACAAGCGTTTTGCCGTTACGCTTCAGCCGCGGCCTTTCTTCTAACTTCCTCCCGCGCAGCCTCACCTTGAAATTGCTCGGGGTCATCCAGGTACCGGGCGAGCACGTCCCACTCCTGCGGATGCATCACGGACTTCAACAGGGGCAAACCCACGCTCTTGAAAGGTATGAGGCTGAGGAGTCTCAGTGATGCTTTTTGCGCCTCCTCCCGCCCTCCTTGTTCTCTATCCAACACCACCGCCACGGTGTCTACGCGCAGGTCCGAGATACCTCTCTTTCTTATCTCGTGCTTCACCTGTTCCAATGCGACCAACTTACTGCCGAATCTGGTGACCAAGTCATCCACCAGCGCTACGCGTTCGCCGTCCTCGAATTCCCCTTCGACCAGAGAATGCTCGCCGTATGATTCTACTGCACGGCGAAATTCGTCTATACTTTTAACGTTTTCCATCTTTCTGGTGAAAGCCGCCGGGATACCGCCCGCGACACAAATGCCGGCCGCAATGGGGACCCCCGCCATGGCGATCCCGATCGTGCGCGCTGTTTCCGGAGCCTCTTCCCTGATCATGCGGGACATAGCCGCGCACACTTTGCGGAAGAGGTCGGGATGGGAAGCAAGCGGCCTCAATTGTATGTACATCGGGCTGTACAAACCCGAAACAAGGGTCCATCCTTCCGGTTTGTCGCGATAGAACGTCCTGATCATTCGATGTTGGTAAAGCAAAGCAAGGATCTCGCCGGCCAGCGTCCGTTTCTCCTGTTCCCAAGTCATGTCTCACCTTTCCCATAATATTTACGGGGGCCATCCCCATAGGCGTTAAGATGACGATCCGGTCTTCATAATATCACATGGTTGTATTCCATCGGCCCTTCCTTGTTGTGGAGACTGACACAGAAATCCCCCCCCGCCCCCCCTTTAGAAAAGGGGGGAGGAATCAGTCCCTTACCCCCCTTTTGTAAAGGGGGGCAGGGGGGATTTTTTCATCGGCCGATCACCTTAACTTAACGCCCATGCGCTTTCATCGGGTCGACGTCGCAAAGCCGTTCGTTTGGTTCCATACGCCGCCTGTTTTCGTGGTCTTGGAGAGAATGACGGCGGAAGAATCGCGCTGCGGGCAAAATGCTTAAGTCAACGG
>JAZDOF010000862.1:0-7697 GCA_043799015.1 Pseudomonadota bacterium
CGGTCCAGTTCTTCCCTATCGTGGAAGTGGATTTCTATCCTGCCCGAATCCCCATCCTTCGAACGAACGGATACACGAGCGGCAAAATGACTGGACAAGCTCTTTTCAAGTTCCGAAAGACCATTATCGGCTTTTTTCGTCTGAATCGGCTCCGCTTCGGCTTTCTCGGATTTTTTCCTGTAATTTTGGACGATTTTCTCCAAATCTCTTACCGAGAGCCTTCGCTTAACGACCTGACCCGCCAACTTCAATTGCATGGGAAGGTGTTCCACCGACAGCAGGGTCCGGGCATGCCCCATCGTCAGCCTTTCGTTCCTGAGGTCTTCCTTGATGCGATCGGGCAGTTTCAGCAATCTGATATAATTGGTTATGTTGGTTCGGTCTTTGGCTATTCTTTTTGCCAACACCTCATGTGTGTACGAATACTTCCTAACCAAAGTATCGTACGCTTCCGCCGTGTCCAAGGGATTGAGGTCTTCGCGTTGAAGGTTCTCGATCAGTGCGATTTCCAAGGCTTCAGAATCGGAGACATCCTTGACTATAACCGGGAGCACCGAACAGCCGGCCATTTGCGCGGCCCGCCACCGCCTTTCTCCCGCAATGATTTCCAGCCTATCGTCGCTCAAACGCCTTGCTATGAGAGGTTGGATTATACCCATCTCCTTGATGGACGCGCTCAGGTCCGCAAGACCCCCTTCAGGAAATGTCGTCCTCGGTTGGTAAGGGCTTGGGACGAGAGACTCCACCGGGGCGTAAAGGATGTCCGAATCGACAGGCGTCGACGTGATGGGAGGCTCTATGGGAATTAGTGCATCAAGACCCTGTCCCAGCGCAGTACGCTTCTTTCCGCCCGTTGATATCGTCCGCATCGAGAATCTCCTTTGAAAGTGACAGGTAGCTTACCGCCCCCTTTGATGTTATATCGTACAGCACCACCGGTTTGCCGAAGCTAGGCGATTCCGAAAGCTTGACATTCCTGGGCACGATGGTGGTGAACACCTTGGAACCGAAGTGTTTTCTAACGTCTGCGACAACCTGATGGCTGAGATTGTTCCTTTGATCGAACATGGTCATGAGTATGCCCTCGTACAGTAACCGAGGGTTTAGGCTGGCCTTCACACGATTTATGGTCCTAATGAGCCGGCCCACCCCCTCAAGAGCGTAATACTCACACTGAATCGGTACAAGGACCGTGTCCGCGGCCACCAGAGCGTTCAATGTGAGGAACCCCAGGGAAGGGGGGCAGTCTATGAATATGTAATCAAAGCGGTCCCGTATACCTTCGATCACCGACGAGAGCATCGTCTCCCGTCCGTCCATACCTACCAGCTCGATTTCCGCTCCGGTAAGGTCCTGTGACGAAGGAACGAGGTGGAGATGTTTGAGGGCGGTGGTCCTGACAACATCGTCAAAGTCGGTGTAGCCCAGAAGCCACTGGTAAACGGAATTCTCACCCTCGGCCGTCCTCACGCCCAGGCCGCTGGAAGAATTGGCCTGGGGGTCCATGTCGACGACGAGGGCCCGCTTCTCGGCCAGTGCCAGGCACGATGAAAGGTTGACGCAGGTAGTGGTCTTTCCTACTCCGCCCTTCTGATTACATACGCAAATCACGCGTCCCATGTTCAAGAACCCACTACATATGGTGTTCGCCCATTAACGGTCACCCCTATTACCACAAATCCTTCTGTAATCCAATGGCTATTGTGGAAGGCGACACGGCGCCCTCGGCTTCACCGGCTCATTTGTATTACTCAGGCTCGAGGATGGACCGGCCGTACTTGATTACTCGCCTAAATCCGGATGACGAAGGCAAATTTCCCTCCCAAAGCCCCATACGTGCCAGGTTGGGTAAGGGAAACGACGCCTTGACGGAACCGGGTCCTGCCATGCGTATCACCGACCCTCCGTCTTTCAACAGAACATGAAAGCCGTCGATTACCGAGGGATCGGACGAGAATGCTCTGGACACGACTACATCAAATGTGGGATGCTGAGGCTCCGAGGTGAACGCCCCCAGGGAGACGTTGAGAAACCGGATACCGGTCAGACCCAGTTCATGGGCCGCATGCTTCAGGAAAACTATCTTTCCTGGGGTACGATCCAGTAGAGTGATTCTTATCGAGGGATCCACGATGCGCATGACCAGTCCGGGAAAACCCGCGCCCGTCCCTACATCCAAAAAGGAGCCGGCGCTGCCGAGAGGAAGGACTTTGAAAACCGTAAGAGAGTCGACCACGTGCAGAACAGCCATTTGATCGAGATTATCGAGAGCGGTGAGGTCCACACGGCGGGACCAGAGCCTGATAAGCTCCAAATGGCGGCAAAGCCGGCGGGCGGCCTCAGCATTCACGGGGACCCCGAGATCCATACTCCCTCGGATAATGAGGTTAAGAGTGTCTTGGTTCGGCTTCGACGTTTTCATGTATCCACTTAAGGTATTCAGGAAGGCCTTCGTCTATGGATATGGATATGATCTCCGGGACCTCGTACGGGTGCATGGCCCTTACGGCGTCTTTCAGATCTTCAAAGAGCCCTCTTCGGGTCTTGATGATAAGTAGACGCTCGGTCTCGTCGCAAATCTTTCCTTTCCAGGAGTATACCGAGCGAATTTCGGGAATGATGTTGACACAAGCCGCCATTTTCGCTTCCACCAGTCGGCGCGCGATTTCAACAGCCTTGGCATAATCGTCAATGGTAACAAGGCAGAGGATGAATTCCGTCATATTTTCTCCATATAGTGCTTTTTGGTTGACAAACCATAGTGGCGTGGATAAGCTCCCCTCGGTTTTGGGGACCAAGCAATGCAGTGGAGGGCCGGTAAGTGGTCCAAATTATATCCTTAACCCACGACGATCTCAACCCCTCGTTCAAAGGTATTGCGTTTTATTAGGTAAGACAAGCAACATCTCGAAAACACTTGAATGGTTAACCGGTTATACTCACGAGCCGGCCTCAACCCGCGGGAAGAAAGTGCGATCGAGCCAAAGAAGGGAGCTGGGGATGTTCAAGGTCGGAGATGTGGTTGTGTATCCGATCCACGGCGTCGCGCGGATAAAAGAAGTAAAGACTGAAAATATTGGTGGTTCAGACCAGTTATGTTATATCCTCGAGACAGAGATAAAAACGGCAAACGAAAGGCCTCTCATCAAGCTTCCCGTGGACAAGGTGGAAGCAAACGGTGTCCGGAAAATCGTCGAAGAAGAGGAAGTGTCGAAGGTCATAGAAATCCTACAGGCTCGTAACATAAAGACCACGACTCAGACATGGAACAGGAGACACCGCGAGTATCAGGAAAAGATGCGCAGCGGAAGCATCTTCGAGGCCGCCGAGGTATTCAGAGACCTGAGCCTGCTCCGTGAAAGCAAAGACCTGTCACATGGGGAGCGAAGACTTTTCGACCAAGCCAGAAATCTCCTGATCAAGGAACTCTCGATAGCTAAGAAGACTGATGAAAAGGAGATAGAGAACACCATCACCAGAATATTTGCTCAATCAAATCAATCAAGTCCGGACACCGATATAGACGACTCCTGAAAGGGCCTCATTTCGGTCCGCGCGTACCGGCTCGAAAGGGACCCGGCCGATGCCTAACACTTTGATCTCCATAGTTATACTCTTATCTTGCGCTGTTGCCGGAGGGGCTGCCGGTTACCAGTGGAGCTCGGCCGGTCGATGGTGGCCGGTAATTTCGGGAATGAGCGCCTTGGTGGTCGGTGGACCACTGTTGGCTCTTCTTCGTCACCTACGGAAATCGGACCCTTGGTCCATTTTGGGGGGAATGGTCGGTTTGCTTGCCGGAGCGCTTTTCTGCCGGCTTTTCTTCGGTGGTGCGGCCGAACATACGGCTAATCAAGGTTTTTTCCAAATAAGCTATTTCCTAACGCAGACGATAGCCTGCCTATTCGGGCTTTACCTGGGATCATGGAAAGCGGGGGAACTTAGGCGGTTGGCGGAAAAGGATGCGGCTCGTCTTGTCAGGACCATAGGAGTCTTGGATACTTCGGTCATCATTGACGGACGAATAGCGGATGTGGTGGAAACGGGCTTCGTGTCGGGGGACCTCATCATACCTCAATTCGTGCTGCACGAGCTTCAATTGATAGCGGATTCGGCCGACGCGAACAGAAGGACCCGCGGTAGAAGAGGTCTGGACATCCTAAACAAGATTCAAAAGCAATCCTACGTAAATATCCTCATAGATGAAACGGACTACCCAGCCGTAAAAGAAGTGGACCAGAAACTGATCAATCTTGCCAAACACTACGGGTGCGCCATACTGACCAATGACTTCAACCTGAATAAGGTGGCGGAAGTCCAATCCATACGGGTCCTCAATATAAACCAGCTCGCCAACGCATTGAAACCCATAGTACTACCAGGTGAAACCCTGCGCGTACAAGTCATAAAGGACGGCAAAGAACCCTCACAGGGAGTGGCGTACCTTGATGACGGGACGATGGTCGTTGTTGACAACGGAAGACGAGTGATGGGAAGGACGGTCGAGATAACGGTCACCAGCGTTCTTCAAACCACGGCGGGCCGAATGATCTTCGCCGTACTGCGGGGTTAGTGGGCGCTGTTGAGGAGAATTCCTTACCTCCGGCAACGGTAAGCGTTCACCACGAGGGATGAGGAATGAACCACCAAGACACAAAGGCACAAAGAAATTAAAGCCTAATAATCTTCAAGTGTAACCATTCACTTACGGGCGGGAAATTCCAATCTCAACGTGGCGCAGGCTTTCTAGCCTGCGAATTTTCTTAGTGCGATCACGGCAGGCTGGAAAGCCTGCCCCACAAGAGTGAATGGTTACTTGCACAGCAGGCAAAATGCTTGAATCAACGGCATTGGGGTCTATCCTCGCTCCATAAAGACGCTTTCCGAGATCGCGTCACAGACCAATCGAAGGCTTTCATCATACGGGTCCCAGAAAAGGGTTGGAATCAATTCCCTTCCTTCTTCTTGGCTATGAAGTCGGACCAGAGCTTCATACCGGGCTCGGGAGGCGACCCGGATTCAATCCACCAGTCGATAAACTCCTTGTAAACAGATAGGAATTCCTGCCATTCCCCGCTGGGAGCCAATTTCCTCCGCCAATCCGGGAAAAGATCATCGTTGGCGAGTTGGAATTCTTCTTCTCCGTAGTCTGGGAATGTTTTTACAAACGCTTGATATTTATCTTCTTTAGACAACCCGGTTCTTTTGATTACGGGCGGCACGGTCGGTACGGGTTGACGAGAATCCTTTGAACTCGTGGTCGATGAAACAGGCTCTTCATCGGCCTGCTCGGGTGCCTTGGATTCCTTTCCCGCAGGTTTGACGTCCTGTCGGGCCTTCGATTCTTCTTCGTCGGATTGTTCTTCCTTCACCACGTTTGGACCGCGCGAATCGGCCGGCATAGGTCTTGAGACCGCGGGAGGAGGTTCCATCATATCCGAAGCGTGTACAGGTCTTCCAGGTCCCAATTCGGCCGATACCCAACCCGCGGGAGGGCTGAACTCTTGAATTGAACCGAACAACCGGTCTACCCGGTAGGCCTTTCCGTTGCCATGCGGCGCGAGGTACGCGTACCTGTTCTCCATAATCAACAGTAGAAGCCCAAGGGCCGCTATGACCAGGAATATCCAGGAGTGGAGAGAGGTCCATCCCGAGTTCGGCCGATAGCCTGCGGCAGATTGCCGGTTCATGGACCCGTTTGTGTCCAAGGCCATTTCTCGAGCCTCCTTAGTACGGTAAAACGGCCGAAATAGCTCTCCGACCTTATTTTCGTTGAATATAACAGATTTACAAACGTTTGTAAACCACTTCAGATGGGCCGTTTTTAGTGCTCAAACCGGCTCCCGGACAAAAGAAGTTTGTCTTTTTCCAACGTATGTGGCAGCCTGGAAACGTAGAGAGTCCGGGCAAGCGGATGCACAGCCGAATCCATACGGAGAACATTCCATGAACTCAGGGGACGAGCTCGTCGGTCTATTCTACGACACCGGCCGCGTGGTCTTCAACGAGGGAGATGCGGCTGAGGTCATGTACCTGATAAAATCGGGCGCGATCGAGATCAGATGCCGGGAAGGGGACAAGGATGTCGTTCTCAACATCCTAGGGGCCGGAGAAATCTTCGGAGAGATGGCTCTGATAGGTGATGCCCCCAGGTCCGCTACCGCCAAAGCTTTCGAGCCTTCGTACCTAATTCCCATGAATTTAAGGGAATTGCTGGTGGGGGCCGCGGCGGACCCCGAGATGCTCATGGACATTATCTCGGTCATAGCGCTGCGCATCGAACGAGCCAACGAATTACTCCATTCTTTGAAATCCGGGAGAGAAGAAACAAGAGCCGCATCGGAGGCGTCCACAACCCACATGCCGGGATCAGGCGAGGTGGGGTCTTCGTCGCGAGATCGGTCACCGGAGGGCACACAACACGAAATACCCGGGCATGGTATTGTTTTTAACTACTCAAAATCAGCGTGTAAATTGTTTCAAACCAATGAAGTTATCTTTCGTCAAGGGGAACAGGGTGATCGCATGTACTTCATCCTGGAAGGCGAGGTCGAGATAATCCACGGCACGGGTGATGGCGAGCGCAGCCTGGCGATATTGCATCCCCCGAGTTTCTTCGGGGAAATGGCGCTGATAACCGGAAGTCCAAGATCGGCCACCGCTGTGGCAAGGTCCAAAACCAGGGTTCTTCCTGTGGCCCGGGATGAGTTTCTCGCCAAGGTGTCTTCCAAAGCCGAGTTGGGGTTGTTTATAGCTCAAGTGCTCAGCGCAAGGTTGCGGAGAACGGTTCCCTAATACCCACGAACAGAAAGACGTCCGCATGAATTATAGTGACGCTCCTTGAATTTTGCGGCAAAGCCGGCCCGGCGGAACCAAGGTAACGTAGCGGGGTTTATCCCCATAGGCGTCAAAATAAGGCGACAGGCAGAAGAAAAAATCCCCCCTGCCCCCCTTTACCGGGAGCCCGGCAAGGGGGGGCAAAATGCCGCATGGGGACGCATGTTTACCCCCCCTTTGTAAAGGGGGGCAGGGGGGATTTGGCTGTTTCGGACAAAACTTTCGGCAACCGGTATAACGGTAACTTGAATTCAAAGGTTCAACGGCGAAGGACGACTCATGGGTAGGAGTTCATCGACGATACCCATCGGTAGGCGCTTCCGCGCCGCTCCGGCCCTTTGGATTTCGATCCGGCGAAGGGTTCCAATCCGGCCCTTTGCCTTTCTTGTCGCTCCACCCTATGTGCCTTGGTTCACGGGTACCGTAGTCGCTCGGGGCGGCGGCAGGGGCGTCCCCATCTTGTATTGTCGGTTTGGTAAGGATAGGAGGCTGACCCATTTCCGTACCGGGTGGGGGAGACTCGGATTTTTCTTGAGTAATATCTTGTTCACGTATTCTTGAGTCATTGGCCTCGGACTTCTTTTGGACCGCGGTTCCGGCGCAACCGCCCAGAAAAGCGAGAAAAAGACACGATAGGGATAGACAGGCGATGAGTCCGTATTTCATTGAGATATCCGGCTGAGACCGTATTTCCGGGGAAGCTTTCCCGGGTCGCGTGCAAAAACCTGGGTCGCGTACACCATGCGGTCCCGGCCCATTCTAAGCCCGACTCCCATGTAACAAAACCTGGGGTCGAGAATGTTATTTCGGTGGGCCGCGGTCATCATCCATTGATTGACGACGATCCGAGCCCAAGATCGGGG
>JAZDOF010000880.1:0-8454 GCA_043799015.1 Pseudomonadota bacterium
AGGTCCAGGATCTATGTCCTCTACAAGCAGGGTGCCGGCCGCGGTCCCATCGCTCTTCCAAAGCTCGTTTCCCGCTTCACCGTCGTCAGCGGCAAAGAAAAGCGTACCCCCCACATTCGTCAGCCACGTGGGATCGCTCCCCTTGGAGCCTACTTGAATGTCCTCAACCAGTAGCGTGCCGGCCGCGGTACCGTCGCTCTTCCAAAGCTCGTTTCCCGCTTTACCGTCGTCAGCGGCAAAGAAAAGAGTACCGCCGACGTTCGTCAGCCACGCGGGATCACTGCCCTTGGAGCCTACTTGAATGTCCTCAACCAGTAGCGTGCCGGCCGCGGTACCGTCGCTCTTCCATAACTCGTTTCCCGCTTTACCGTCGGCGGCGACAAAGAAAAGACCCCCGTTCATCGCCGTCAGATTATGAGGATCGCCGTCTTTTTTCCCGGGGTTAATGTCCGCGACCTGCCAGGTCCCCTCACCGGTGCCGTCGCTTCTCCACAACTCTCGTCCGGAAGCTCCGTCATCCGCGGCGAAGTAGAGGACGCTATTGAACACCGTCAATTCCGAGGGATCGCCGTCCTTCTTCCCGGGGTTAATGTCGGCAACCATCCAGGTCCCTGCCCACGTCCCGTCTGTTCGCCACAACTCCTTTCCGTGGGTGCCGTCGTCATTGACAAAGTAGAGAGACCCAGCCATCGACTTGCCCCAATTGTTATCCGGCCCCGGAAACGGGTAGGGCTTGGCGAGAGCCCAGCCGAGGGCCTCGAACTTAGTGGTGTCCACTATGGACTCCGCCGAGGCACCCTGATTGGAACGGAATTCGAGTGTCCAGTTCCCTTGGGGACCGCCGGTCGGGTCGGTGCTGGCAAATACGTCCGCACCCGTATGGCGTGCGATGGAATGGACCAATGCCTGACCGAATTCGTCCGCGGCCACGTTGCAGCCGTAGAACTGAATCTGCGCGTTTTCGGTGAGACACGCTCCCAGCCGACCGAGTTGCGTCGCGTAATCGGTGACGTTTATGAAATTGATCTGATCGGGCCCGAGGCCCGCCACGCCGACATCACCGTGAGCAAGAACAGCGAGCCCATGAATCTTCATGCCGCTCTCAGCCACGAGTTGCTCGAGTAAGTGGGTAATGCCGGCCAAGCTCTCGTGAGCCGGGTCCAACTCGACGACCTTGGCCTTATTCCCGGCGGCCTCGGAGACAGCCTGGATGTGATCAAGCGAGTTGGAAACGAGGACGACGTTCAGTTCGTGTTGGGTCTCAGCCGCCGAATGCGGGGAGGGGGAAGACGAACTCGCCTGCGGTTGAGCAGGGGCTTGGGCGGAGGCCGGATCATGAGGAAGGGCGGTCGGCAGGTTTTGATCGACTGCGTCATGGTGATTCCGGTCCGCAGCGGCCGGCGATGCATCTAGCACTATGCGCTCTTCGAGCTGTTCACAGAGAAAACCCGGGTGACAGCCCCGAAACGCTCCGGTACCGCCAAGTCCCAGTCTCTTCAGTATTGTTTGGACGTATGACACAATTCCCCTCCACGGGCAAACCGGCCTTCATACATACTAGGGACGCATGAACGGCGTGTCAAGCACGGCCGGAATAGACCCTGAGTCCCGGCGTCAAACCTTGCAAACGATAGGATCGGGGATGTATAGTTGGGCCGAGGAATAGGACGTTCAGCTCACACCTCTAAGTGACTCGATAACCCGTAATTATTCAGTGACTTACTCATGACCAACACCGTGCCACCAGAAACGCCGGAGCGTGGGGTCGAGAGGCGGTTCTTGGGATCAGCCGCCGTATTGACGGCGATTATCATCCTCTTGGGCTCGACGATGGCCTATCTGCTTTTCAGATTGTACCAGACCTCAAATCTCCTCGCGGAATCCACAAGGAAGACTTTTATACTCGAAGCCGACAACAAAGCGGCTTTACTGGATAATTTCTTCCGACATCGTCGGCGGGAAGTCGCCGCTTTTGCTGGGAATGCCGCTTTTGAGACCTATTTTCGCGGCAGCGCACTCGGAGTCATACCGCCCCAGGGCATCGAGGTGCTTATCGCGCCGATCCGGCAGCTCCTGATTGAACGCCTCGAATTTCAGGAGCTCGGGCGGCCCGTATACGGGAGCGCCGCGTTCTATGATCTTCTTAGGAACCGGATCGTTGCGCGAACCGACGAGGCCCCGGGGAGCCGATGGATTAACGAGACGCTCTTTCAGATGCTCAAGAACCGGCCGGCCGGGGACGTGCATTTCGGTTCATGTTGTGAGGGTGCCTTATGCCGTCTTTTCGCCGTAGGCGTCGTCGGACATGGGGGTGAGCCGAGAGGATTGCTCCTACTGGAGCTGTCCACTGAAGCCACATGGGGTCTGATTCAGCACCTCGGCGTGGAAAAGATCGACAATTTCACCGGCCTGGCCGAATCCGACGGGAAATTGATCCTCGGCCCTCCGGAGCTGACCTTGAAGACGGTTCAAAGTGTCTTTGGAACGCAGCTCCGGAACATCGAGGGCGCCGGAACCATAACTAACATGCAGCTTAAGGCCGGCGGCGAACCGACCGTTCTGATCGCTTCTCGGAAGATCTCGGAAGGAGGTTTTTCTCTTGTCCGTGTGGCGCCCGGATCCGCATTGGTGGAAAGTCATTCCACGATTCTTTGGCCTATGATCCTGGTTCTGCTCATGGGAAGCCTTGTCCTCATGTTGGTGTACGTGTTCATGACCGACGCGGAACGCCAGGTAATGTACCAACGGCTCCAAGAGGCCCACGATGATTTGGAATTGCGGGTTAGAGAACGTACATTTGAATTGGAGCAACTCAATGGAACGCTCCGGGAAGAGATCATCGAACGGGGGAAGGCTGAAGAAGCACTTCGACAGACGACTCAGGAGCTTCAAGAGACCAACCGAGAACTGAAGGATTTCGCTCATGTAGTCTCCCACGACCTCAAGGCACCGTTAAGGGCCGTGGGGAAGCTCACTCGCTGGTTGGTCACCGACTATGGGGACGCTCTGGACAACGCGGGGAAGCAACAGATGAAGCTTCTTCAAGACAGGGTCAATAGGATGCACAATCTCATCGACGGGATCCTTCAGTATTCACGTATCGGTCGTATCCGTGAGCAATCAAGGGCGGTAAACTTGAATCAAACGGTAAGTGAGGTAATCGATTCCCTTGATCCGCCTTCGCATATCACCATAGTCATCGAGAATGAGCTTCCCACCGTGAATTGTGAAGAGACTCGATTGCACGAAGTCTTTCAAAATCTTCTGGACAATGCGGTCAAATACATGGACAAACCACAGGGTGAAATCAGGATATCATGCACGGTCGCCAACGGATTCCGGCAATTTACGGTGCGTGACAACGGTCCCGGTATCGACTGCCGGCATTTCGATCGCATCTTCCAAATGTTTCAGACCCTGCAGCCGAAAAGCAACGCCGAAAGCACCGGAATAGGACTCGCTCTCGTGAAGAAGATTGTCGAGCTGCACGGCGGAAGGGTGTGGCTGGAATCCACGGTTGGTAAGGGAACGGCTTTTCAATTTACGTTACCGCTCAACGGTGAATAGAATAAGGAGACCGTGTTTTTAGTTCCAAGGTCACAAGGGGAACCCTATGGACTACAGCTTGGTACAAAATGAACCGATTCGGCTTCTCTACGTCGAAGACGATGAGGTGGACTATCTCGATTTCCACCGATTCGTTCGGGAAGAGGGGCTGCCTTACGAGCATGTCCATGCCGGCTCGGTCTCCGAGGGAAAAGAAATCCTCCCGCGAGATTCATTCCAAGTAGTGCTCATGGATTTCATGCTTGGGGATGGAACCGCGTTCGACCTATTCGAGCACGTTCCCGAGACCGTACCCATAATCATCGTCACCGGCAGCGGTGACGAAGAAATAGCGGTGCAGGCGATGAAGGCCGGTGCCGCCGACTATCTTATCAAGGACCCGGCCGGCAATTGGCTCAAAACCTTACCTATTACGGTGCATAACGCCATCAAGACCCGCCGAGCCGAAGAGGCATTGGAACGGGCCCACGCTGAATTGGAATCGAAAGTCGTTGAGCGGACCGCAGAACTAACGGCGGCCAATGAAAGGCTCCAACGAGAAATCGAGTTTCGGACGAACGCCGAAGATGCACTCAGACATAGTGAAGAGCGCTTTCGAGCGCTGACCGAGAGTGTGGTCGAGTGGATTTGGGAAACCGACGGCCAAGGCACTTTCACATACGTCAGCCCACGGGTGATGGATGTTCTTGGATACCGGCCGGCTGAGATACTAAATAGGACTCTTTTTGATTTGATGCCCCCCGACGAGGCTCGTCGGGCCGCCAAGGAGTTCGCAGAGATCATCGAGTCTCGTCGGCCCTTCCGGGACATGGAGAATCTCAACAGGCATCGAGATGGCCGATTGATTCTCATGGAAACGAGTGGGCATCCGTTCTTTGATGCAATGGGACGCCTTGTGGGTTATCGGGGCACGGGTCGGGACATCAGCGATCGCAAGAAAGCCGAGCAACTCTTTATTCAGTCCGAACGGCTCAAGGCCGTTGCAGAGTTGGCATCGGGCGTTGCTCACAACTTCAACAATCTTCTCCAGATCGTGCTTTCCAGCAGCGAGACCGCTCTCTCGAAGTTGGCCTCGGGTGACAAATCCGAACTGAAAGCGACCATCGAGGGTATCGTCGAGAGTTGTCGGTTCGGCGCGGATACTGTAAAGCGCCTCGCGGATTTTGCACACACCGAAAGGCCGGCGAGCCGTCACGGTTCCGTGTTTTGCCTGTCGCGCACCGTTGAGAAAGCCGTCGAGATGAGCCGAACATGGTGGCGGACGATCCCTGAAAAAGAAGGGATTACCATTGAGCTCACGACCACCCTGGTGCCGGACTGTCTCATTCATGGCCATGAGAACGAGTTGATCGAAGTCGTCATGAATCTGATCAAGAATTCTGTTGAGGCCATGCCCGCCGGCGGGGAGATCGTTGTCAGGACCTCTTTGGATAGGGGGAATGCCGAGCTGGTGGTGCAGGACAACGGGATGGGTATTCCTTCGGATGATCTGCCGAAGGTGTTCCTACCGTTCTTTACCACCAAAGGCGTAAATGGAACGGGAATCGGGCTCGCAAGCTCGTACGGCATCATCCGTCGCCACGGCGGCGAGATCGCCGTCGAAAGCAAGGTGGGCGGAGGCACCACGTTCACGGTGCGATTGCCTCACGTTCAGCAGGTGAAGAGCCCTACTTCGGACTCTGTGGTAGGACTGCATCGGAAGTTGCGCATATTGCTCGTCGATGATCAGGCCGTCATAGTAAAGGGGATGGAACGGCTTCTCAGCAGCGACGGACATACCGTATTCACCGCTCTTTCCGGCGAGAAAGGCCTGGAGATCTTTGAACGCGAGGCCCCCACCG
Source organism: Pseudomonadota bacterium (assembly GCA_043799015.1). Classification (GTDB taxonomy): domain Bacteria; phylum Desulfobacterota; class Desulfomonilia; order Desulfomonilales; family Desulfomonilaceae; genus JAZDOF01. The sequence goes on from JAZDOF010000880.1 coordinate 5,409, forward strand.
TGGTCGTCACGGATTTGGGAATGCCGTCCATGAACGGCTGGCAAACGGCAAGGGCCATCAAAGAATCGTCGGAAAAGAAAGGTGTTCCGCGGCCGGCCGTGCTGGTGCTCACCGGGTGGAGCGAGGAAGCTAATTTCGCGATGAGGATGACGGAGTGCGGCGTTGACGGAATCCTGCAGAAGCCCGTTATGTACAGTCAGCTCTTGCTCAAGCTACGAGAGGTGTTGGAAAATCGGGGGGAGTAAACGCCGGATAATTTCACCATGCTCAATGTTCAGGTTTGCCGCGTCCGAAGGGGGGAGGGCGATCGGACAGGAACAGCCATGCTTCTCATGCTAGGACCGGCGGCTCGCCGGTCCTTACCGCCACAGCGCCTGCGGCAACGGGTATTCCTCCAGCCCCAACAACTCCGAGACTCCTAGACGGCTCACTCCGGCGACGACAGGCCGTGGGATGCTTGAACGTTTGCCTTTGCCTTCAGCGGATATCGTTCCGGATGCCTGATCGACTCCAACTTCAGGTCCACATCGAGAGCGGGCCAATGAAGGTGGTCGGGCCCCGGCCTTTCAACCTTCAGTATTGCCGCGAGGGGAGCGTCCATGAACCAAGGGAACTCATCAAACGGGAGGAACAATTCTTCCTCATCCACCGGCAGCCAAAGGCCGTGCCGAGAAATTACGGTTACCTCAACGGCCGAAGTGCTTGTGCCAAGCGATTCTGATTTCATTCTCGGGGTCCATTATAGTGCCCTCTCCTAAGAGAGATATTTGACGACATCTTCAATATCCTTCGTGTATTGGACAAAGCTAGGGGACTTGACGGAATCAACCCTGCAACCTGCGGTAATCTCACACCACGTTTCTTTATTGTGCGGTCTATTTCGCGACTTGAGCAGTTCCTCCAATATTACTTTCATGTCACGCGAACAGTCTTCAACGCGGTGACTTCTTTCGGGCACTATGCAACTAACTATCCATGCTTCACTTTCAGGTACGGGCACAGCAGGAATTCCTGAATCGAACTTGGCCGCTGAAAACCCGTCTTTGATTTCCTGATATACCGTATCGTACTCGCTTTTTCGGGCGTCTCTCATCAATATTGCGACATCACAACGATTCTCTTTCGCTACGCACGCCAATTTATATGCCAAATCGGAATGACCTCTACCTGTGGCGATCCCTGTCTTCTTTTTCTTCCCTTTCAATGTCATTGGATAGCGTTTCAATTCGGCTCTTGTCCTGAACTTAAAGCTGACATCAACCTTATGATGCCACGCCAGGATATTTTCAGTAAGAAGAGCAATCGGGCCCGGTGTGAATTCCTTTGTTAGATGATCTAATTCTCCAAAATCAGAATTACCCTCACCGGAAAGAATTATCCGGATCATGGAAGTTCCCTCAAGTCTACATTGGCAAAGACCTCTCCCGGTCCCATATATTCCAATTTTCTGTTGTTTTGATCGATGTCGAAAAATCGGCAGGCTTTTGTTCTGCCGGTATCCGGATCACGGTATATCAACATAACGGACTGCTTTGCAGTGTGATCATCCAGGAAATTAAGAATCATGGGGCTATGGGTTGTAAAGAATATTTGCTTGGATGTATTGACGATTTCATCCATCAGATACTCCATTAGCTCATGGTTAAGTCCATCTTCAATTTCGTCAAAGAGCAATATGGAGTGGTCCGTCTGTAACTGAGAAAATATGGCTAAAATACGCAGGAAGCCATCACTAATATGTCGTGCTTCCGTCGGCATAAGTGATTCTTTATACTGCTCATGAATCCACAGCTCCTTCCATCCCGACCGCAACGATTGAATCAAGTAATCCTTAAGTGGTGGGAAAAGATGCTGCATTTGACTGAGGATATGGCTTTTCTTCTCGGGAGAAAGCCTGAACAGGAAGGCCGAGAGCTTCTCTCCGCCTAATCCCAAGTCACCTTCGGTTGTTCGCGCCCGTTTTCTGAGAAGAAGGGGGCTTAATAGCTCTAATGACTTCATGGATTGAAGAAAGCGTCTTATCTTATTTAATTCAGGGGACAAGATATCTTTCTTGAGGGAAGCCAAGATTGACCCTTCATAGGCGAAGTCTATCGATCGGTCTTCCTTTGTAGAAAAGCGATATTTTCCCCCTTCCACTTTTAGAAGGGTATTGTTATTCTGTGAGTTCTTGGTAACGAGCTCACTGCTACATAGAATGCTGGTCGTGTTGAACACACCCCGCCACGAATATTGATCTCTCCCTAGTGTAAATTGTAACTCAAAGCGAACTGTGAAACGAGGGCGTCCCTCAAGGCGTGAGCGTATGTCGCCGGCCTTCCAATCCCTTCCCTTCAACCAATTTGTAACATTACCCTGAGATACGGCACACAAGAAGTCTAGGGCCTGCAAAATAGTACTCTTCCCCGAATTATTTACGCCAATCAAGCCCGTCAAGCGGCTGCAAGTCAGTGAAAAATCACTAAGGGACTTGAAGTTATCAATATATAACTTAGTGATCATGCTGGTATTTCCTTCGCTTTGGGCTCCGGTCTTCTTCCTTTCGCTGACCATATCGATCTATTGCTGCACAAATCTTATGCTCAGCGCTATCCGCCGAGATCCGCTTGAGCGGTTTGCCCGTCGGAAGACCGCTCTTCATGACATCCCCGCAGAAATCCACTTCCACGGTTACCGAAAGTCTCCAGTCGACAAGGTACCGACTGTGCCCGACGATGACGGCAACCGGATGGACGAAGCCGTGCTTCGCCTCGAATATAGGTTATGTCGAGCATTTTGAGCTGGTATCAGGGTCCTACGGCTCGTTCACTCAACTCTATTACATCCGGCCGGTTCGTTGTCAATCGGATAGCGCCGGCATGGTCGAGTCCTGAACAAGTTTCCGGTGGGGATCGGGCTTGGGGGGGCGTTTCCTATTTACGGTCACGCATCTCGACCAAGACCCCGGCCCCGAAAGGGCCGGCAGGTATCCCGCGGGTCGGTTTCAGTCTCGGGCGATCCTACGTTGTCGGTTAAACCGCGCCCGATTGGCCGTCGGTTAAGCCGA
>JAZDOF010000888.1:0-30654 GCA_043799015.1 Pseudomonadota bacterium
GGTGTTCAAACCTCGACACTTTCCTACATGGTGACAAAAATTGTCACTTCGTTTTACGGGCCGAAAAGGATTTGACATGAGCAAAACGCCACCTGCAAACCTGCGCCTGGAGTGGCTTGACCCTATGACGCTAAAACCGAATCCGTCGAACTTCCGGCGCCATCCCGAGCAGCAAAAGAAAGTGCTCGCCGCGATGATCACGGAAGTCGGATGGGCCGGTGCGCTTTTGCTCAATGAATCCACGGGCCATCTCATAGACGGCCACGCACGACAAGAAGATGCCGTTGCCCGAAACGAGGCAGCGATCCCCGTGCTTGTCGGCGCCTGGTCACTCGCGGATGAGCGCAAGATACTCGCAACCCTCGACCCCATAGCCGCCATGGCCGAGCAGGCAGATGACATCTACCGGGAACTCATGGAAGGTGTCGAGACGGAGAGCGAGGATTTGCGGGCGTGGTGTGATGGGGTAATAGAATCCATGCAGCCCCAAAACCCTGCCACTAAATCCGATACAGCCGAAAAACCTTCAATCATCAAGTCGGCATCGCTCGATGACATCCCACCCACAAGCCAAGAGATGGAGGTCTTACAGCATAAGCAATTCCTCGTGGAGTATTCAGGCGGCAAAGATTCATCCGCTGCAACGCTATGGCTCAAACACTACTTCCCGCAAGCATCGGTAACGCTGCTTTTTGTGGATATGGGAGCGGACTTTCCAGGCTTTCAACTCTTTAATCACGTATTTTCCGAGTTCATCGACTACCCGCTTCAAGTCTTACGTACACCAATCAGCCAAATAGAATTGATGCTTCAAAAAGGCGATTGGCCCATGTTTGTTCATCCCTACTGTCACGGCATACTGCATGATGCGCTCGACGTTTACGTGCAGGGTTATTCAAGCGAGGACATTGTGGTTGTGCGTGGCGGTCGAGTATCCGAAAAAGCCGGCCGGTCCAAGGCGCGCAAGACGCGCTTCATGGAGATTGACCGGCTGCCGGGATATCGCTACTTCCAGCCCCTGTATTTTTCCGACAAGGACAGCAGTGAAGTCATTATACGGGAAACGCAAGCTCCGCTATGGGATGGGTATCTGCATGGTTTGCAACGCACCGCATGCCGCATTTGTCCAGGTCAAAAGCCGGGGGCTTACGCTGCAATTCGTGCGAATTATTCCGATACTTGGTCCGAATTGATGGAGTTGGAGCGGCGTTTTGGGCCGGGTTGCTGGTGGCAAAACGAGGACAAGACGGGACGGGGCGACTTCGCGAGCATGGCGGATCGAGGGCAGGCGAAGTTTGAAGAGGGGAGCTACCGTGGCCGATAGCCCCCTTTTCCAATCACCAAATAGGAATGACTTCAATCCCGGCGACTTTCAGCGCTTTTCCCGTGATGCCCCCCACCGCGCAGCTCGGGGACATGCGGAACATGAAAGCGCGCGTCACGCCGTGCTCTTTCGCCATTTTGACGGCCGCGGCCGCGCCACGCCGGAACGTGATGGTCTTTTCCCGGCCAATGCGGGAGCGGGTTTCAGGATCGGTCTCAAACACTCGGCCCTTGATGGTCTTGACGGGCGGGCGCGGACACTTCAAGCCGCCGGCCATTTCGGGGCAGATGGGCAAAACCTTGACGCCTCGAGCCTCCAAATCCTTGATGGCCTTGCTCTTGGGCGTGGGCCGTCCGTGCCATCGGCAGGTGACGCCACAAGAGCAAGCCGAAGCTATAACTGTCTCCATTCATCCCTCCAGATTGATCGGGCTCGATGCGATCCTCAACACCCATTCCTCCAGCGAGCCGGGGTTTTTCAGCCCGTCGCCCGTCTCGGGGCTCTCCCAATAGGCGCGGACGAAGATCTCCATCACGGCCCGCTCGAAGTGGCTGAGCGCCTGGAGGCGCGCCAAGAAGTCTTTCGGCTCCACGTTCCATTTTTCGTCCGTCCGATCCAACTCCATGGAGTCGGCGGCGGACATAATGACGTGCTGCCCGGCGAGCTGCGGTGTAAGCATCGTGCCGTTGAACGCATCGATCAGGAGCGCGACTTCATTCCCGCTGAATTTCCCGCGCAGGTCCAGGAGCGTCCTGGCGTAAAGCGTCGGGAAGGCGTCGAGGATGTATTCGGCGCCGCTGGTTTTGTTGCGGCAGTTGGTTGTGAGCCACTTTTCGGTGGCTTCGCTGACTCGTGTTGTGATTTTCATGGGTTATTCCTCCTCTTTCAGGATTCCGGCTTTTTTCAGATCAGTCTCGACGGCGTCGGCCAGGTTTCCGTCAAATGGCGCTCCATGATTTGCGGCCGTGAACCAGTGCCGCCGATTATTCGGGCAATCATCGCGGCATCCTCGGCCGCAACTGCATCCAGGATCGGTATAGTTGATCAGTTGCGAGCCGTGCTTCTTGGCGATTGCCGCCGCCTTGCGAGGCAAATGTCCGTATCCACACAAAAATTGATATTCGCTCATGATTTACTCCTCTGCCGGGATGGGCTCCCGGCCGGCCATGGCTGGTTATGCAACCCTAATCCCCCAACTTCTCCCGTTAGCGCCCTTCCGGTCTATCCATGCCTGGACCGGCGTGGAAGCGGGAACGATCACAATCACATGTCGTTCCCAATGGGTTTCAGCTCCACCGGAATACAGATTTCCTGTGTCATGGATGAGGGTGGCCTTTCCCGCGTACGTGCCATGAGCGGTCGCGCCCGCATTAACCTTTTTTTCGAAGAAGTGGAGTACGTGCAGTTCGTTATCCGCACTTTTGGGTCCGTCCGTCCTGGCGTACAGCCGCAGATAAGGTCGGAGGTTTCCCTTCCGGTCATGGTCCAGCTTAAAGATCCACAAGATCCGTTTCCCAACCAACTCTTCAGGTCGCACCCGCTCATTATCCAGTCTGGCGCGAATGACGAGCCCGAAAGGCTTCGAATCTCGATATCGCCCGCACACGACCGAGTCGCCATTTACGTGCATGAGCATGGGCAGCGTCCCGAGGAGGCTGACATACTTAAACTGACGGCCCCTTTCCGCCCTTCTGTGCACATACTTCTGCTCGTTCAGAATGGCGAGGCTTTCAGCGCGGTGCTCTTCGAAGTTCTCGCGCACCCAAACGGCGTCACGGGCGTTCTTGGCTCGCCTGAATTCCTCTTTTTCAAAATCGGACATGGCGGCCCACTCCTCGTCCGTGTGGTGACCGATCAGGTTAATGTCCGTGGTTTCTTCTTTTTCCTCAGACTCCAGAAGGAACTCTTCAATGTCCTGAAATGCATTTCTCGATGGCTTCATTCCATTCTTCCTCTCTTTTTCGATAAGGTCCGGTGCCGTGATGACGATAAAACCCATATTTCTTAGCGACATCGTTGAAATGCCGCCAAACCCAGCGGACAAACCGACGGTAACCAACTTTCCCGCCCTTCTTCCCCTCGTACCATCGGTTACAGCGCTCGGCCTCCAGGGCGAGCAATTCAGTCTCCTGGATGCAGTCATCGCGGAAGGTGTGCCAGAGGGCCGGGAACCGCTTCATGACTCCGAGCCTGGCGATGGTTCTGTAGTCCACTGGCCCCTTGGGGACGCTCTTGGAGCGCCCCGTTCGATGCCTCCATTCCGTTGTGCGGCTGGCCATTTAAACCCTCGCGAAAATGGTTCCGTCCCATTCGTAATCAACGCCATTTTTCAGTTCGATGCATCGCGGTTCCACCATCATGGATGCCGTGCATACAATCTTTCCCTTTGGCGTTTCCCATACCCTGAAGTCTTCTCCGTACTCATCGTGGGCGGCTTCCAGTATTGCCGAAAATGTCTGCCACAAGGGTTCTGCTGTGATAAGATTTTCATAGTTATCCGCTGTAGCGGGGATGTCGTTCTCGGTCATGAATTCCTCCACGGCCTCAATGAAATCGGAATCCTCGAATCCGTCTTCATCGCGAATCTGGACTGTTTTTTCGATTCCGGTATTCCTGACTTTCAGCGTATACTCTTTCATGGTCTCCTCCGTTTCGGTCCATCTTCGCCCGTCATGGGCCGTTCAATCCTTCATGGTGATCTAATTTTAACGATCTGCAAGCAAAAGTCAAGCAGAAAAAAAGCAAAAAATCATCCCACGTCAAAAAAAGTTGTAAACCGGCTCCGCGAAAGGATTTGCGATGCTTGACGCCCCCAAAGTCAAACAGCGGATCGCCGATCTGGCCGCATCCTTCCGCGCGTGGGTGGACCTCACCGGCAAGGACAAGGCCAAGCTCACCAAAACGGACCGGTCCAAAATCACCGCCCTGGAAGACGATCTCTCCGCCATCCTGGAGCCCGAGCACCGTTCTGATTTCGTTACGGACGTGAACGGCATAGCCAGGTTCTTCGGGGTAACAGCCCGTTCTGTGCAGCTTTGGACGGCGAAGGGCTGCCCGAAGCTTAAGCACGGGCGCTATGACCTCAAATTCGTCCATGAGTGGTGGATTGAGAATATCGCAAGCACCGGCAAAGACACCGAAGAGATTATCGAGCTGCGAAAAGAACACCTGCGATGGAAAATAGCGATAGATCGCATGAAGGCCGAGCAGACCAGGGGCGAATTGATCCCGCTCGAAGAGATATCCCCTGCATGGTGCGCCCGAATGGCGGCGGTATCCAGCGGCCTCGACCAACTTGAATACCGGTTGCCGCCTCTCCTGGAGGGGCTGAGCCAGAACGATATGAGGCCGAAGATAGTTGAGCTCGTATGGAAGATGAAAAACGCATTCTGCCAGACGGGCAAATTCACGCCCGCGAAGGATGGCAATGGCACAAAGAAATAGCGCCGTAGCTGAGATATCATGGCTGCCCGGCGAGCTCGAAGCCATGCGGCCCGCAGAGCGCACTCATCCCGCGGACTGGATCGAATGTCGGTGGCCCCTGCCTTCGGATTCGGCCATCAAGGGCTATTGCGACCTGTCCATGATTCCTCAATTCCGCCCGGTTATCGAGGATTTCATGAATCCGGACGTGGATGAAATCTATCTATGCTGCTCGTCTCAGAGCGCGAAAACCACGGTATGCCTTGCACTTTCGGCCTATGTGGCTCATCAGAAAAAATGGCCCGTGATATTCGTGCTCGCCGACCAACTCACGGCCGAGGATGAGATGAGCACCAAGCGGGTGAAACCGGCCTTCGAGAACGATGAATACCTGTGCAGAGCTATCGATTATAGCCGGTGGACGAAAAACACTCGCGGGTTTCTCGGCGGGCATGGCATCATATTCTCATGGGCTTCATCCGTCGCTCAAACCGCGTCAAGGTCAGCCGGGCTGGTAATCGCCGATGAAATCAACAAACCCGGTTATGATCCATCGCCCGAAGAAGGCGATAAAATCCTCTACATCATCCAGCGCCTGGAAACCTATTGGGGAGCCACGTTCATCGGCTCATCGACTCCCACCACGGTTACCGGCAGAATCACGGCCATCGGCAATAGATCGGATGTTCTTCCATTCGACAACCACGTCCCTTGTCACAAGTGCGGCCAGAAGCAGCCATTGCGATTCTCGCGGGAGCACGCTTATGGCTTCGATGAGTGCAAATATCGCGGAGAAGATGGACGCCTCCACAATCTCGGTCAAGTGGTGTGGGAGGGCGGAAGAAAGGCCTCCATGGCTCAGATCTATGAGACAGCTCGGTATGAATGCGGTGAATGTGGCGAGAAGTGGACTACGGCCCAGAAGAATCAGGCGCTGCAAGATATGATTGCCGTCCCGCGCCGGGAGCCCGCCGGGGAGCGTAAACACTGGTATCACAACGGGCGGCTGACTACCCTTTTCCAGGGGGGCCGGATTGAAAAGCTGGTGGCTGACTTCGTGGGGATCGTGAATCAGGAGGGCGAAGACCGAAAGCGCCAGCTCGCAACGTGGTTTCAGAACGCGCACGCGGAGCCGTCTACCCAAAAAACCATGGAGCGTAAGGAATCCTCCATCCTCGCCCTTCGTGACGACCGCCCGCGCGGCCTCGTTCCATCCGAGGGCGTGCTCGGCCTTACGTGCGGGGCCGATACTCAGGACAACGGCTTTTATTACTACGTCCATGCTTGGGGCCGGCCGGTGGGTGGGAAGCTCGAAACATGGCTTGTTCGTGACGGCTTCGTCGAGACGCTCGAGGCCCTAGAGCAGATCATAACAGGCAAGTTCCAGGACGCGCAAAACGTGGATTACGTCGTATCCATGACCTTGATCGACGCCATGGGTCACAGAACGTCCGAAGTTTACGATTGGTGCAGGACGAAGGCCGATATCAAGCCAGCGCAGGGCGTCCAGCGCATGGCCACTCCATACCAAATCAGCATGCTCGAATTCTATCCCAACTCCACCCGGCAGATCCCCGGAGGGCTCAGGCTCTATCGGCTCAATTCGAACTATTACAAGGACGCCTTGTACGCCAAGATTGGCGTTGCTCCGGGAGATCCGGGAGCATTCCACGCCCATTCAGAGATCGGGGAGGACTACGCCAAGCAGATGACAGCCGAATTCATCAACGATCAGGGCTTTTGGGACTGCCCGGGCAATCGACCCAACCATGCTTGGGACGGCTCATATCTCGCCCTGGCAGCTGCCGACATCCTCGGCATTCAGCATTGGGGCGGAACCAAGCCCGCCTCGCAGCAGCAACAGCCGCGCCACGGACACCCGCAGGCACAGCAGAATTACCCGACGCCACAGGGCTCGGCTCAGGATAGGATTCATGAGGCATTACGAGGACGCACCATCAACCCATACGGGAGGCGGTAGCATGATGCAGGATACGGTGCAGCGTCACGAGGAAAACAAGGAAGTTGTGGGGGGAATCAAGTCCGAGTATCGAATTAACGGCTGCGCTCCGTGCCCATTCTGTGAAGCCCCATGGGCTCCCGTGCGGAACGTGCTTCCATGGGCGGGGAATATGCGGGTGCGGTACCATGTTTGCCGGCGGTGCGGGAAGAGCTTCAAGAGCGTGGAGGTATTTTGCTAGAATCTAGCAATTTGCCCCCTTGATTTTTAAGCTTTTTCCCTTGTACCATATCCTTGGAATCTCAATAGTGCTCTCCCGAGGGTGGCCACCCGACAGGGGACGCAGAATAAAAGGCGGTCGGTAGGGACCTACTTCTCTATCGTTCCGCCTTTTTTATTGCCCTGAAAAGGATTTGAGATGGCTACGGACGCTGAAAAACTCGCACTCTACGAAGCCGCATTAGTCGATAGCCTCACGACGGGTCAACGAGTGGAAGTGGACGGGCGCGTATATATGCCTCACGATATCGAGAAGCTCGAAAAGCTCATCGACTACTACCGGCAGCGCACAAACGGCGCCTCCACCAATATCTTCGACCGCTCCAAAATAGGCATTCCATACAGGGGATAGGATGGGATTTTTCCGGGACCTTTACAACATCACGCAGCCTGACAAACCGTCGAAATCAACCGCCGTTGCCCCCTATCGAGCACCACGTGAAGAAATGGCCTACAGCCGCGGCCGCCATATCTCGCGCTCCGGAGCATCCATACTCGGCACAATGTCCAACTGGATGAGCGGCGTAATCAATGCCCGGATCGCCGAGCGGCAGAAGCGCACCGTGTATGACCGATCATGGGACCTCTACACCAACGACGCCATGAGCCACGGTCTTATTGAGAGCTTCCTCGTGGAGATCGTAGGGACAGGGCTTACTCCGCAGGCGCAACCCATGCTCCGATGGCTCGGCATGGATAACGCCTGGCAGGAAGAGTACCAGGCTAAAAACTACGATCTCTTCGAAATTTGGGGCCTGGACGTCCGGAACCTCTGCGATGCTCAGCGGCGCCTGAATATCTACATGATGCAGGCGCTGGCGCTCTTCTACTGGAAGCTCGACGGGATAGCAGTCTTCCAGGTGGTCACCAAGCCGGACAAGTACCGGCCGCTTTCGCTCTCCATCCTCCCCATAGATTCATCCCGGCTCGTAACGCCGGTCGATCTGAAATCCCGCGATGATGTCTATGACGGCATCGCACTTGATTCGGACGGCGCTCCGAAATCGGCCTATATCCTGAAGACGGGGAAAAGGTCGACGTTATCCGCGCGGGTCGATGACTGCGTGAACGTCCCCATACACGATCCTGACACGGGGCTCCCCAAGCTCCTGCTCGTGTGCGATGTCCGCAATATCGCCGAGTATCGGCAGGACTCGATTTTGAGCCCGATGATCAAGGAGATCAAGGACAGCAACGATTTGACGGACGCCGCTATCGTCAAGACGCTCATCAACAATCTGATTTCTCTCTTCATCGAAGACAAGATGTCCACCGACCGGACGAAGCTTCCCATCGAGGACCGGATGCAAGAAATGTCCAAGGGGACGATCCTCTTTGGCGCGGCAGGGGAAGTCCCCCATGAAATCGGCAACGCCACCCCGGGCCCCGGCTACAAGGATGTCAATGAGGCTATTGTGGGCAGGCTCGGAATGTCGAGTTGTCGTGGTCCGGAGAGCATCGCCAAGAGCTACAAAGCCTCTTATTCAGCCAGCCAGGCCAACATCGAGAACGCCGGGAAATATGATGACGTTGAGCGGGCCGTGCTCATCAATCGTTTCTGTCAGCCCATCGAGGTGTGGAAGCAATATGAATCGGCCTTGCGCGGGCTCATCCCGGTCAAGAACGTCAAACATTTCGCGGAAAATCTCCACGCCTACACGCGCTCCATTTGGTTCCCGCCGAAAGCCCGCCCCATCGATAAGCTCAAGGCGGCCAAGGCGCGCGAAACCGATCTTGCCAACGGATCAACGACGTACTCCGACATTCACGGCGAACGCTCACAGGATTGGAGGGCAGCTCGTCGGCAACGGGCTATCGAGCTCGCCTTTGATATGGAGCTCGAGACCGAGTATGGCATCAAATTCAAGCCGGAAACTGAGCCGCCACAGGGTCAACAACCCGATCAACCCGAGAACCAACCCGAAAGGGACGATGACGAATGAGCACACTCGAAAGATCCATTGTAACCCTACGCGCACCCATTGAGCTTAAAGGGGAGCCCGGTTCTAAGAATCGCCAATTCCGCATTGAGGCATACACAGGGAAAGCGGTTACGTCGTGGTGGGGAAACTTTGTAATCGACATTGCAGGCATCCAGACGAAAGAGAAGGTACCCATTCTTCGCGAGCACATGCGGGATAGGATTGTGGGATGGAGCGAAAAGACCGAAAAAAGCCCTAAAGCCATTTCCCTGGCAGGCATATTCAGCAATGCGACTCCGGACGGGAAGGAAGTGCTCGCTCTCGCCGATGAAGGATTTCCCTGGCAAGCATCCATGGGAATCAAACCACTCCAAATCAAGCTCCTGAAGAATGCCGACGAAACGATTGAGGTAAACGGCCGGAAATTCAACGGCCCTATGGAAATATGGACCAAATCCATGCTCGGGGAAACCAGCATGGTGGCCTGGGGTGCCGACTCGGATACAAGCATGACGCTTCTTTCCGAGGGCGAGAAGCTGTCTGTTGATATCGAAAATTGCATAGAAGGAGCAAAAGTCATGAACATGGAAGAACTTAAGGCGCAACATCCGGACCTCTATGGCCAGGTGTTCAAACTGGGAGCCGATTCCGTTCCCCTCGCGGCCGAGATCGCCAAAGCCAAGGCGGAGGGAGAGCAAGCCGAGCGGACCCGGGTAACGGAAATCATGTCCGCCAAGGGCGACGCTGAAGTCACCCGCAAGGCCATAACGGAAGGACTCACCGCTGAGGCGAGCTTTAAGCTCTTCTTCCAGGCCGAGAAAACCGGCCGCGAGAAGGCCCTCGCCGATATGCAGGCCGGGCTCTCCGATAGCGCGGGCGGCAGCGGCAAGGAAAAGCCGAAGGGCGACGCACCCAAGGGGGCCGAGTATCTCACCGCCGTTGACGCCTACCAGAAAGAGCACAACTGCAAGCGCTCCGTGGCGTTGTCCGCCGTCGCGCGCAAAAACCCCGAGCTGCATGAAGCCTACGTGCTGAGTCAGCAGAAGAAAGGAGAGTAATCCATGCCCGGACAATCCGTACAGAATCCAGGATACAAAACCTTCACCGCCGGGGAGGACATGGTAGCTCACCGCCGGGTCGGTATTAAATCTGGCACGACAACCTGGCCGCCCGAGGTTGAGTATGTTGATGCAGGCGTGCAGGCTATCGGAATGACGATGAGCGATGTTGACAGCGGTGATCCGGTTGCCATCAGGTTCATGTCGGACAATGGCACGTTTTTGGGTGTGGCCGCAGACTCTTTCGCGCTCGACGCCACGCTCTACGCGGCGAATAACGGCATGATCTCCGACAGTTCCAGCGGCACGGCCATTGGCAAGGCCCTGGAAGCGGCAGGCGCGCTAAACGACATTGTGGAATGGATTCCGTTCCCTGTGATCTCCACTACAGCGGCTGCGGTAAGCGTTGCCGATGCCGGGGAATACACTGCCAAGACCACGGTCGAGGCTGCCATTCAGGAGATTTACGAGGACCTGCTCACGATTTATGGCACGGTCCCCATCCCCCTTGGCGCGATTACCGCCGAGGACGGGACCGCGCTGACTAAGCAGGCCACTACCGTTGCCGGTTTTCAGCAGATCGGGAATAAGGAGCTTGTCATTGACATCCCGATCAACGACAACCCTGCAACGGTCCTCGCCTTCAACACTCCCATGCCGCGTGACTTGGACGATACCGCCGATATTACCGTCAATGTGCTGGTTTCCAAGGCGGCCGACCTGGATACGCTGACGCTCGATTGCGAGGTCTTTCCTTGCGCGGCCGGCGACCTCCAGAATACCGACATTCAAGACACCGCCGCTCAAGCCATCGTCGCGGCCGGAACCGTGCTCCAGTTTACTTGCGGGGCTGACGGTGTACCGGCCACGCCTTGCACTATTACGGGCGTCCTCACCCTGGGCGGAACCAACGACGGCGATGCCGTATACATCCACGGCGTTTGGATCGAGTACAAAAAGAAGCTGGTTGGTGTGGCATAGCCGCCGATTGGCGAGAAAGGATAGATTGAAATGGCACTGAGACCGACGAGCGATACCGCTCTTCAACGTCCCGATCTCGGGCAGATCGCATACGAGATCAACACGGACGCTCCCACCATGGGGTATATCGGCGGGATTGTCTTCCCCGACTTCCCCGTGCCGGTGAGCTCCATGGAATATCCGGTGATGCCAAAGGAGGCGCTCCTTCAGCTCCTGGACACCTCCAGGGGGCCTTACGGCCACTACAACCGATGGGAAGCCGCATTCGAATCCGGTCATTTCAAGACGACCGAGCGCGGACTCGAGGCCAAGAAGGATGACCGATACGCGAAGCTCTACGCGACTCTCTTCGATTATGAGGCATCGCTTTCCCGGCTCAATCAGGAGGGTATTCTCCGCAAGAAAGAGTACGACATCGCGGCGAAAGTCTTCAACACGACTCAGTTCACGCCGAACAACGCCTCGGTTGCGTGGTCCACTGCCGCAACGGCGGCACCCCGGACGGATATCCTGGCGGCCAAGGCCGCCATGCGCGCGCTCGGAGTGGTCCCCAACGCCCTGATTATCCCCTATCAGGGGCTTTTATGGCTCCAGAACATGACGGCCGTACAGAGCGCCATTACCAACCTGTTCGCCGATCCGCAGCGTACCGGGATGATCGAAGTTCGGCACCTGGAGGCGTATCTCGAAATCTCTCAGATTATCGTGGCCGGATCTCAGTACAACAGCGCGCGACGCGGACAATCCGCAACCATCGCCGAGATTTGGGGTAGCCGGTACGCTATGCTCGCGCGGATCGCTTCCCCCGGCGATGACATCAAGGAGCCCTGCATCGGCAGAACCTTCCGGTGGAACGAAGGCGCGAATGAAGAAATCATCGTCGAGGATTACCGGGATGAGACGGTGCGAGCCGATATCATCCGAAACCGTCATGATGTCGATTACGCCTACATCCGAAGCTATGACGACAGCGGGGCCGTTAAATCCGACATATCGGCTGCATCCGGCTACCTCATCGACATGACGGCGGCAACGTAATGGGATTCGCGGAGGCGGCACAGAAGGCAAACGAGGCGTGGGCGGCCAAGCTCGGCATATCGGCCGTCTACGTCTTGGCCTCCGGAGCCTCGTCCTTCGCCTGCACAATCATCCCCTCCGGCTTGGTGGAAATAGATGACATGGGCTCCGGATTCGTCCGGGATGTGACTCGATACTACATACTCGCGTCCGAATTGGCGGCGAATTCGATCACGGAGCCGACTCCGCAGATGGAGCGTCAACCGGGGGACCAAATCACGATCTCGGGGCCGGCCGGGGATGAAAACTGGCTGGTCATCGGATCGAATCGGAGCCAGGGCATGTTTAGACTCACACTTGAGCGCAACATCAGACCGGTGCCACGATGAGCGATATTTCCGATATTCGAACAGACATCACGGCGAAGCTCACCGCAGCCGTGGCAGCATTTTCTTCAGCCGTAGCCATAGATAGATGGGCCGGCGAGGAGAAGGCCATCAAAATGGATGCCGTGCCCGCCGTTCTGATCCAATGGACCGGGCGAATAACCGAGGAGTCCATGGAGATCGGGGCATCAACGTACATGAGGAGCCCGGTTTTCGTCCTCTACGTCGTGGCCGATGATGTCTCGGGCGGCGCTTACGGGGACGATATTTGCTCCGATATCCTAGAGCTCGCGGACGCCGCCCTCAACGAGGCGTCGATCACTATCGGCGGCGTTGCGGATGTCGGGATTTCGCGTCCATATCCCGGTCAATTCTCCGATAAGCTCACCGAGTCCCTTATCGGTGTTCACGCGGGCCGGTATCTGTACGGGCAGGCGTGGTATGTGGAGAGGTTGGTGTCGTGATGAAACAGCAGATCATTTCCGACATTCTGGAGAATCTCCAAATCGCTCAAGAGGCACAGGCCCTGGTACAGCAGAAGATCTGGAATTTGCGCCATACTGAAAATTTCGAGCGGCACGAGGATGAGGCACTCGGGCACATGATCAGTCACTTGGAAGCCTCGAGTCGGCAACTTACGAGCTTCCGTCTCGCGATGGAGAGCTATCGATGACTGTCAGCATCGAAACGGCAGCCCTCGCGGGGCTCTTGATGTTCCTCCTGGGGTTTTTCGGCAACCTGTTGGCCATGCGAAAGATGTTCGTTTCGAAGCCCGAATTTGTGCTTTACGCGCAATCGCAACTCGCTATCTGGATCCAGCACGACAAGGATTTTACCGAATACAAGCTTTCCCGTGTACACATTTGGGAGGAACACGAACGAGCTCGAATCGAATTCCGCGAATACATAGACAAGATTTGCGAGGGCAAGCGGGCCGGATGCGCTCCCCTTAAAAGTAGTTTGGACGATATCAGCAAGGATGTAAATGAGCTGTTCAAGCTGCTTCGGGTGACTCACGGACGACTTGAACGTGTCATAGGCAAGCTGGAAAACAATGCAAAATGTTACTGGCCACAAGAGGCCGAGGAAGGATGAATCTATGAGACGAGGAAGATTGATCGGTATTATGGCGGTGATGATGGTACTTGTGGCGTGTCTGGGGCTGATTTTCTCGGTTTCGGGGTGCGCTCCGTTCCGGGTCATTACCGGTGACGCCACTCCTGCCGATTGTGTTGCGACAAAAGCCTATATCGATATGTGCAACACGGAGCTGTTCAAGGATAATTTGCCCGCCGGGACTCGATCCTGGTATGAGTTGGCTCTTGCTTCCGCTCAGATTGAGTACGCGAGTAAATGCGCGGGAGTCATGACAAAATGACGACGGGCTGGAAAACCAACACGGGCGCCGGAATGGTAGCCGTCGGCGGCGTACTGGTCAGCATGGCCGATAGTTGCCCGCTAACGCATCTGGTCTACTGGATTCGTCTGGTGGGGAGCATCATGGTTGCGCTCGGTGGATCGTTCGCCGTGTACGGTCTCGGAGACAAGATCGACCGCGGCAACGTCGCGGCCAAGGCGGATCGTAAGCAGATCCAGAGAGATGAATGATATATCGGCACCTGCCGACCGAGAAAGGGGAATAAATGGCTGACATAGCACTCGCGCGAGAACAACGGGTTTTTGCGTGCCTGGAAACAACGAAAGGGACTCCGGTATTCCCCTCCGCTGCGGTAGCGGCACAGGGGACGATCACCATATCCGGAGGTGTCCCGTCATTGACTGATATTATCACAATCGGGAGTCAAGAATTTGAATTCGTGGCTGCCCGGGGCGGGGCCGGTCAGATAACGCTTGGTGCCGATGTGGCGGCACAGGGGACTATCACACTGGGCGGGCTCCCGTCGCTTGACGAGACGTTCGTGGTGGACGATCAGACGTTTACGTTCAAGGCATCGCGCGGCGGAGCGGGAGAAGTGACTCTCGGCGCCAATGCCCCGGCATGTGTGACCAATATCGCCGCAGCCATCGCACTCGACCTGGTGTCAGTTACGGCGGCTGATGGATCGGGCGACACGGTTGTCATTACGGCGGCGGCGGCCGGCACCGCTGGTAATGCCCTCGTGCTCACCGAGGCGGCGACAAATATGACCGTTGACGGTTCCGGCACTCTCGGCGGCACAACGCTGGGCGTCGACGCAGCTCCCGCGACCGTGCTGAATATTGTGGCAGCCATTACCGCCGACATCCCCACCGTGGCCACCGCAGCGGACGGCGCCAGTGACACCGTCGTCGTCACGGCAACGCAGGCCGGAGCCGCCGGCAACTCCATTGTCTTCACCGAGAGCGCCGATAATCTCACGGTCAATGGTGCCGGGACACTGGGCACGACAACGGCGGGCTCTGACGGCACGGGAACGGAGATAATCTCGGCGGGGTCGGCCTCCATTAACCAGCAGCCGAGTTTCACCGATTCGCCCGAGATCCGGAATAGCAGAGACGTGATTGACCGGTTCGTGGATATGTTCCCGGCCGGAGAATGGTCCGTTCCGATCCTGTCTCGGCCCAACGGCGCGGGTAATGCCCCCATGGGGGATGTGTTCTTTCAATCCCTGTTCGGGAGCAAGGCCACGAACGCGGGTGTCTCGGTCGTATATACGCAGGCGCTCGAGAAACCTTCCTTTACCTTATGGACAAAACGCGGCCACACGGTATTCTTCTTGACCGGCGCCACGGTCGGTAGCGCAAAGCGCAGTCTTTCCAATAAGGGTCCCGCGCTCTGGGAGATGTCCGGCCAGGGAATGAAGATGGGATGGGCCGGTAAGGGCGCACTGAACGGCGCCGAAGCCGAGGCGCAAACAGTGATAAGCGTTGCGGACTCCCGCCTCTTTACGGCCAATTCGCGGATCTGGAACGTTACGCAGGATGATGACAATGGCGGCGTCGGCTATACGGTATCGGCGCCGACCCGCAGCACGCTCGGCACCACGGACACCATCACTATTTCTCCCGCGGTCCCTGCCGGCGGCTGGGACAATGCGGATGTCATCCAGGGGTTCCTGCCTACCGGGACCGAAATAGGCGTTCCGTTGGAGAATCGTAAAACCGTGCTCAGCATAGATACCGTGGCGACCACTATCAAGACGCTCAATCTCACGTTCAATGATCCGGCAAAATACCTCGACGACGAGATCCCTGCCAGCGGCGAGGATTATGTTACCGATTACGTGGAAGACACCCGAAGCATCGAGGGCGAGATTGGATTGAATTTCCGGAAGGAAAACCTTGCCCACTTTTACGATGCCATCGAAGCCGTGGATACGGCCCTGGAGGTGATCACGGGCACCGTTGCCGGCTACCGGGAAAAGATCACACTCCCATATTGCAGTAAGGAAGTTCCCAGCGTCGAGGACAACGCCCCGGTTGTGGGCCTCACCATGAAGGTGAAGGCCATGGGGTCCGTCGGCGAGGATAGCGCGAGCCTAACTTTCTATTAAGACGAGGATTTATGCGACTCAAGAATAAGCCTTTCCAGGTATGGATCGATATGCCGGACGGGTCCCGGTTCCAGGTTCGGGACCTCCCGGCTTCCAAGCAGAAGGAATTCATCGCCAAGAACCAGTCTAACCCCGTCGGCATGATCATGGATTGCTACGGCTACCAGTTCACCGACTGGCAGGGCGTCAAGGATGAGGAAGGCCAGGATTATCCCTTCTCCCGCGACGCACTCAAGGCCGCGATAGAGAACGACCTGGACGGCCTGAACGAGGTCATGCGCGAATTCTCCACGAAATTGGCCGAGCACAAGGAACGTCTGAAGAGTGCGGAAAAAAACTGACCGAGTGGGGGATCTGGTGGGCAAGCAAGCCGGTCCCCTGCGAGGAATGCTCCGAGGAATACGATGGTGACCCGCCATGCCACGAATGCTCCAAGCCGGAGGACCTCTACCCGGAGAACGAGACCGTCTTTCGTCTCTGGTCTGTACTCAGCCGGTTTGGTCGTGACGGAATGTCTGGCTGCCTCGATCTGTCTCGCGCTCTGGATCTTTGTCGCGCTTACGGTGAGCCTAGGGGAACATTTGAGCGAATCCTACTATTTGAGGCGGAGCTCTGGCCTATCATTAAGCCAAAGGGACCGGAGGACGAGCCGTGAATGACGCCTCTATAAAAATCGCCCTCCAGTTCATCGACCAGGCCACGGCGCCCATGAGGAGCAGTCTGTCTCAGATCCAGAAGCAGACGGCCTCGGTCGAGCGAGCAATGCAATCGGCATCCAGGGCCGTTAAGACGTTTTTCGCGGGGTATGCGCTTTATAAGGGCGCGGACCTGGCGAAGGGGCTCCTGGAGACCGCGTCGACCTTCGACATGATGAAGATCTCCCTCGATACAATCACCAAGGGCAAAGGGGAAGAGACCTTCAAAATGCTCAATGAGTGGGCTATGAAAATGCCCGTCAATACCGAGGCTGCAGTGCAGGGCTATATCAGTCTTCGTGCTCGCGGTCTCGAGCCTACCATCGCGCAAATGACGACTCTCGTGGATACCTCGACGGCGCTCGGGGGTGGCAAGGAGCGCTTCACTGGAATCATAAAGGCCCTGGGGGACATTCAGAGCAAGGGCAAGATGGCGGCTCAAGAGCTGAATCAACTCGCCGAGTGGGGCGTCCCGGCTCGGCAGATCCTGGCCGATGCATTTGGAATAACCACTCAGAAGCTCGAAGAGTTGTCCGCGAAGGGCATAAGCGCTAAATCCGCCCTCGAAGCTCTATGGCGGGGCATGGAGCAACAGTTCGGCGGTCAGTCCTCGAAAATCATGGCCAAATTCTCAGGCTTAACCGAGTCCATTGAATCGTACTGGAAAGAATTTCAGCGGCAGTTAATGGATTCCGGACCCATGAAGCAGGTGGAATCCGACCTTGCCGGCATCGTGACAGCCATGGATGATCTGAAGGCCAGGGGACGCCTGGATGAATGGGCCAACCAGGTCGGAGCGGCGCTTCAGGATTTCATCAAAAACCTCGGCATTACAGGGGACAACCTGGACGAAACAGGTCAGAAGTTTGTGGATTTCATTACCGCCACAACCAAGGCCGCTTCCGGTATCACGGCAACCGTGGTGCCCGCACTCAAGGACCTAACCTGGGCGATGGGTGAGCTTTTTGCCGCCTATAACCAGTTTCCCGATGAGGTTAAGGGCGCGGCCGGCACCGGAATTCTTGTGAGACTTTTGACGGGGTCATGGACATTGGGCGCGGCCGTAACGGCCCTAAAGGTGGGTGCGCAGGGCCTGCATGAACTAGCCGAGGGCGTCCGTGCTCTCGATAAATCCGAATCGGCTATTGACGCTCGTATGAAAGCTGCGGCCGAAGCTTATAAGGGGATCTCGAACATAATTAGAGAGCCTATCCCGGCACCAGGTGTATCGACTCCGGAAATAATAATTCCGGAACTCATGAAGGAGACCAAGGCTCCGAAGGCCAAGGCCATCCCTAGCCCTATCGATCTCTCCGATATCGACAAGCAAATCATGTCCGCCCAAAAGAGCATTATGGATTCGTTCCGCACGATTACCGATGCTTCTTACGACATGAATATCGCCATGGCCGAGCACGCCGGCAACTACTACCTCGCCGAAGAAATGCGCCAACGTCAATGGGTGGAGAAGTCCAAGAGCGGATTCCAGCAACGCATTGAATCGGAGGAGCAAGCATATCTCGAGCTTTCGCAGCGATTATCAGGGTCCAAGGGAGGGGCAACCCCGGAAGCCGTGGCCGCGCTCGATACGCTCAAGAAATCCGTGGAGGCGCTCAAGGCCGAGTTGCCGAGCTATAATGCCCTTATCGATGAGATGGCGGCAAACCAAACGAGATGGGCGGACGAATCAAGGAAGCTCACCGGCGCACTCGATCTCGCCCAAGTCAACCTGGAATATGCCGAGCTCACCGGCAATATGCAGGGCCAGCTCCAAGCGCAACTCGCATTAATCAAGGCCACTAGAGCGCAAAAGATGGCCAATGTGGATTTGAATATTCCCGGTTTGGCCGACGCATATCGCAAGCTCTATGATGAGCAAGCGAGAGTGGCCTCCGCTTTGGGCGGAAATAACTTTTGGGCCGGATTCCGGCAAGGCTTGAGTGACACATCAGGGGGGCTTCAAACGCTCGGGCAGCTCGGAAGTGCCGTCGCCAAAGACCTCAAGGCCGGGTTTGCGGATGTCTTTAAGGGCTTCATTACTGGTGCGGACGACATGGAAACGCGATTTGCCAATATGCTCGAAAGCCTGGGAGATAAGCTCATGGAATTCGCCATGAGCGCGGCATGGGACATGCTATCGAAAAACATGCAAGGCGGAAGTGGCGGCGGCGGTTGGTTCAGTATGTTCGGGAGTCTCTTCTCGAGCGGTTCCGGCTCGGGTATGTCCGGTAACGCGGACGGAGGCCCCGTTTACCGTGGCGTCCCCACGATCGTGGGCGAAAGGGGCCGTGAAATCTTCACTCCACCGAGCTTCGGCATGATCATCCCGAATCATGTCATTGCCAACATGTCGAACGGCGGCAGTAACCGCGCGGGCAACGCAAATGTGAACCTGCCGACTCCCGAAATCAACGTGTACAGTCCGGGCCCCAATACCAGGGTAACCATGAAATGGCGAGAGAGCTCCGGTCAGCAGCGCGCCAGGGCGGCCAGAACGCTACAGAAGGCGCAGCGCGACATATGAATCAGGTATAGGGAGACATTATGTCCTTTCTGGAAACCCCGGCGTTTCCTCTGGGTATCGCTAAAAACAGTGTGGGCGGCGCCGTTTACTCGAACGAGCGGGTGATCACGGGCAGCGGTGCGCGCTTCACCAATATCCGCTGGGATAGTCCGGACTTCGAGATTGACGTGGCGACGGGTATAAGATCGGTCGAGGACCTCTATTCGCTCCAAAGCTTTCATCATGCGGTGAAGGCGGCGCACGGTTTCAGGTTTCTCTTTATCGGGGAATGGAAGTCTTGCTCTCCGATAGGTACTCCGGCTGCAACCGATCAGGTCTTGGTTGCCGATGCCGTGGCCGGTCAGACTGAGATTCAACTTATCAAGACGTGGGCGTCCGGCGCCATGTCCACCGTAATGAACATCACCAAACCGCATACCGGGTCGCTCCTGCTTAAGAAAAACAACGACATTCTCACGACTGGGTTTTCTTTGGATACAACCACCGGGATTATTACAATGACCACTCCCCTGAGTGCTCACGATGTGATATCCGCCGGATATACGTTCGATCTCCCCATGCAATTCGCGGAAGACAATTTGCCGCGCAACTTCAGTGCCTACAGGTTCGGGGACGTTTCGGTGAAGCTTGTAATGTATCGATAATCGGGGGAACCATGCCGACAAGATCGGAAGTCATAGCACACGCGCGTACACTCCTGGGCACGCCATTCCATCATCAGGGGAGGGTCCCCGGTGCTGGTTTGGATTGCGTTGGAACCCCGTTGATTACACTGTGGCATTTCGGTCTAGTGGATCGATCATGGGATGCCGAGAGATACTCAAGACAGCCCAACCCTCCGCAAATCTACGAGTTTGTGCGCAAGCTGATTCGAGCGGGTATCGCATGGAGTATTCCGAAGGATGAACGATTGCCGGCGGACGTGATGCTGATGAGAATCAAGGACGATCCTCAACACTTCGCATGGGTCACGGATATCGGAATGCTTCATTGCCACATCACGCTCGGAGTCATCGAGCATGGGATGGATGCCATGCTCGTTAAATCCATCGCCAAGGTCTATCGCATTCGAGGGGTTGAATAGATGCAGCTTGCCGTATTCGCCATCGGGATCGGCCTACAGATCCTGGCCTCGTATCTGAAGCCCAAGATGAAAACCGAGCCGAGTCCCGAGGACAAGATCACCGACTCCGCTTTCGGATCGGCGGTTGAAGAGGGATGGGGCACGCGCTGCCATACTGGCACGTTGCTTTGGCGCGGCCCGCGGAATGAGGAGGAATCCAGCGTCGGGGGCAAGGGCGGCGGCGGCGGAGCGTCTCAATGGACGTACAGCCAATCGTTTCTGATGAGCTTTTGCAAAACCAAGCCGGATCAGGTCGTCTTGAGGATATGGAAGAACAAGACAAAGCTCATTTACGACATCACGGGAGACAATACCGGAACGGTATCCAATATCGATATAATCGAGTATCCGGGAGATGAGGCGCAAACGCCGCCTCCGGCCATCGAGGCCGTGGAAGGCTCCGGGAACGTGCCCGGTTATCGGGGCATCTTCTGCGTGATGTTCGACAACATGGATACGACCGAGGACGGTGGGCGCATCCCCGATCTCATGGCCGAGATCACCAATTCTGCAGGGACCGGAGACCCCCTTTACCATCAGGTGCTTTTGGCCGATATCGACGCCTCAATTTCGCTCCTGGATCAATTGCATTCGGATAAGTACAACGAGTTCCTCTACGGTCGCTGCAATCTCGGCCTGGCCAAACTGGATACCGATACGGATGAGCTGGTCTACGCCGGGTATCCCTACGAGAGTTATCACATTCGGGATTGGGATGTAGACGATGCCGGGTATCTCTGGGTATTGGACTGGGAGACGGCCATATTGGGGACCGGCGGGGAGATGCGCCTGTTGAGGCTGGACCCCGATAGCATGACCCCGCAGCCGGTGCTGATTATCGGTACTCCCTTCCTGGATCTGGCGGGGAACAACAAGCAGTGGGAGAGGATCTGTTGCATTAACGGCCAGTCCGCCATTCTTGCCGTGTCCGGGGTGAGGGGGTTGGATTATCCCACGGATACCGATCCGTACGTGTGTCTGGCTCGTTACAATTATGCATGGGATGAAGAGAACCAGGTCCACGTCCTGTCCGAGGATTGGCGAGTATATGCCGGGAATGTAGACCTCGATGATCTCGAGCGATTCGCTGCATTGGATACAGCCGGGGTGGTCCATGCCGTATTAAACAATCCGGGAACCCTCGTGCATGTGGAGAGTGAGATTGCCACTACGGATGACTGGACCGGACGGACCACGACCAATATCCACTATGTTCCGTCGAATAATGAGCTGGCAGCCTCCGACGATGACCACACTCTAAGGTTCTGGGACCTGGCCCTTGCCGATTGGTCCGCGACTGAGATAGAGAGCGTGGGCCGCCATCTCCTGACCCCCTGGCTCGCGGCGGACAAGGTTTGGTACCAGGAAGACGAGGAGGCATATACCTACGGGCTGAACGAAGTGGATCTCGCGGCGCGGGAGCTGCTGGTTGAGATCGTGAATGCCGGTGTTCGCATGGACTGCTATGACGGATCTTCTCAGTCGTTTTGGTCGCCGTCCACCGTATGCGTGTCCAACTGCATTGGCAAGTATTTGCTTCGCGAGATGGGAGGGGCTCGAGTTCCCGTCGCAGGTATCGTGACGGACCTGTGTGAATCGGTGGGATTGACCGGCGTCGACGTTTCGACGATAGACGACACCACCTTGGGGTTCAAGTCTCCTGGCAACACGGCACCGCGCCAAGATCTGGAGGTTTTGGCGAAAGCGTTTCTCCTGGAGCTCGTACAGGATGGCTTGACATCTGCCATACAGCGCAGATACCCGACCGTGCCGAAGACAATTGTCGAGATTCCGTGGGATGATCTTGGAGCGCATGAAGCGGGACAGGAGCCGCCCTCTCGACTGATCCACAATATTCACGACGAGTTGGAGTATCCACGCGAAGTCATCGTGCAATCGGTGGATCAAGAGCACGCCTATGAGCGGGGCGGAGAACGGGCATTTCGGGCGGCTACAAATTCGCGTCTCATAGAGACGTTCGACCTGACGCAATGCGTTCTCAACGAGGCCGAACGTCGCTCCAAAGCGGGGTCGATCCTGCCTTCTCGTTGGGGCGAGCGTCACTTTTACTCGGGAACGACGCACAGGAAATACTATGATCTGAGACCGGGCGATGTGATTCGTGTCCAGCCTCCGGGCGAAGATCACAGCATCCTCATTAACAAAGTGGAGCTCGGGGCTCCGGGACTGGTGAAGTTCGAGGGACACCAATATGTTTATCAGCTCCCGGAGCCTCCGCCGGGCCCCGAACCCGAACTGTATGTTCCTCCCGTGGTGAACGGGTACTATGTCGCGGTGAGCTTGTATGGCTACTATCCCAAATGTGAAGTGAACTGGAATGCGACTAAAACCGGTTTTTCATCGTGGGGTGGTCAATTCTACCAGGGGGACGACTGGAATCCCGCTTCCATCCTGCTCACGCCCACGATTGCGGAGCGGGATGCCGATCATCCATTCATATACGCGTGGACCGGAGCGTGGGGCACGGTCGGTCGGGGGGCCGGGAAATGGTATGCCGAAGTGGCATGCAGCGGATGTCTAAATACCAATATGATCGTGGTTGGACTGTGTCTCAACAATAACTGGCATAGATATGTTCCGCTGGGCAATGGGACAGGTCTTTGGAACGGTGAATATGGGTACTGGGCCTACGGGTTCAATAATTACACCTGGGGTCATCAAGCTGACCCGGACTATCCGGCGCGGCTCCTTAACGGCAATTTAACCGCGCCCGAACAAGAATACGGAAAACGCTTCGGGTGGACGTACTCGGTCGAGTCTGGCTATGAACCCGCCGGGAATGTGATAGGTATTTCACTCGACGCTTCCGGCGATCCTTGGACTTTGAGCTTTTCCATCGACGGAGTAGATCAAGGCGCAGCGTTTAGTGTCCCGATGTTTACGTAAGGAATAAGGTTCTATGTCCTGGAATCCATCTGATAAGAATGCCGCAATAACCCTCTCAGAGACCGGTAATGTTTTAGCCACGGCCACTAATACGGCCTGGAAGTCCGTGCGCGGCGAGAACGGCAAATCCACCGGAAAGTGGTATTTCGAAGTCAAAATTCTTTATGCGGGCGTGTATCAATTGGTTGGAGTCGGCACGGCTTCAGCCAGCCTAAGCACCTTCGTAGGGAATGACACCCACGGTTGGGGCTACTATGCCATTAATGGGAAAAAGGTTTATGACACCAACACGGAAGTTACATATGGTGCCACATTCACCGCCGATGACATTGTCGGAGTGCTGGTAGATTTCGACGATGGTTCTTTGACGTTTTACAAAAACAACGTCAGCCAAGGCGTGGCTTTCACCGGGCTTTCCGGTCCCCTTTTCCCGATGTATTCGCCCTATACGCTGAACAATGCAGGCCGGATCTACTCCACGGCCGCGGCACTGAATTATTCTCCTCCGGCCGGGGCCACGGCTTGGGATGATACTCCGGCTACCTCCCATACGATTACCGCATCCGCCGGCGCCAATGGTAGCATCGATCCGACAGGGGAGGTAGAGGTAGACACTGGTGAGGATCAGCCCTTCGCCATTGCCGCCGATGAGGGCTACCATGTTGACGATGTTTTGGTGGATGATGTCAGCGTCGGAGCAGTGGAGAGCTACACTTTCGAAGATGTGACGGATGATCACACCATTGAAGCATCGTTTGCCGCGAATGCATCGCATACGATTTCAGCCATTGCATCCCCGCACGGGACCATTAGTCCGGCCGGCGATACCGTGGTGGCCTACGGCGGCAGTCAGCTCTATAGTATATCGCCCGACGAGGGGTATATGGTTGGCGGGTTGCTGGTTGACCTGATCGACCAAGGGGCTCTGCTGGAATCATACCTGTTCGAGGATGTCACCGAAGACCATACCATATCGCCAGCCTTCGTCAGAGATCTGCGCATCATGGATCACCTGGCGCTCCCGGTAACGACCGTCTGCGAGCTGTGGAAGATAGTGAGGGCGGACGATACGGTCCTTTGCTTCACCACATTCAACCGGGATCTCGTTTATCGAGGGCTCACCTATTATGCGGCCCGTGGCGGATTCCTTTCCACCGCCATTTCGATGAGTAGTGATTTCAGTACGGGAAATCTGGAACTTAACGGGTTCATGGATTCCTCGGCCATTACCCGAGCCGATCTACTGGCTAAGCTCTATGACGGAGCCGAGCTGACCATTGGTGTAGTCAATTATATGGATCTGACTATCAGTCAGCTGGTGCTTTGCGTGGGAACGCTGGGTGAAGTTAAATGCGAGGAGGGGAAATTTACCGTCGAAATGCTGGACTTTGGGAAAAGGTTGCAGCAGGTCGTTGGAGACACGATTGAGAAGTATTGCCTCGCTCGGTTTTGCGATTCTCGCTGCGGGCTCGATGCGGGGGATTGGACTACCACAGGGACCGTGACTTCCGTGCATCCGGATGATACCCGGCGGAGGTTCTGGGATAATGCCTTTACGGACGCAGACAACTTCTATCAATATGGCGAGTTGACCTGGCTGACCGGCGATAATGCCGGATACGTCGTGGAAATCGTGGAGAGCAACGATGAGGGTTTCTTCGCCCTGTTCGAGACTATGCCTCAAGCGATTCAGGCCGGCGATACGTTCAGCGTGATTGCAGGCTGCGACAAAGAAGCCGTGACCTGCAAGACCAAATGGGGCGACAGCAACATTGTCAACTTTAGAGGTTTCGGGCTGTTCCTGCCTGGACGCTCCGGCCTCCTCGATTACCCGGACAGGACGTAGAAGAATGGCCAAATCCGCACCTACCACCGCCATGCTTCTGGACATACCCTTCTTCCGGGACGCGGACCATGACGCTGGATATTATGTCGCGGCTTGCGGAGCGACATCAAGGACGTGGAAGGGCTGTGTGTTATATCGATCTCTCGATGGCGGGAGCTCATACTCTCAGCTCATCAGGATCACCAACGCCTCTGTACTCGGATCTACTAGCGGGGCTCTGGCGTCGGGCACGCCTGATGCGTGGGATGAGGTGAACGCCGTGGATGTAGTTGTTCATGGCGTACTGGAAAATTACGAGCAGATAAACGCTCCCTTGATACTGATCGGCAATGAAATCGTTAAATGTTGCGCCGCCACGTTAGTCGGAACTTTGGGAGCCATGAATATCTACACGCTTAGCGAACTGAAGCGCGGATTGTGGAACACCTCGTCTCAGGTCGGTACTCACGTGGCCGGGGATAGGGTCGTTTTGCTGGACGAAACCGTGACTCGTATTCCCGGGAACTCCGAAGACATCGGGCAGGCACAACTCATAAAGGCTGTCTCGTTTGGAAGGGCTCTCGCGAGCGCGCCGGCCACGCCATTCAGCAATACCGGGCGGGGTCTGTACATAGCGGTGGACGAATATGGCGAAATCGACTGCGCCGGAAGCGCCGATGTGGTGCTCGCCGATGCCGTGGCTCAGTGCGGGCTATTAAAACTGGTTGGGGCCTTGACCGATAGCATCGCGGTGGTTGTCCCAACTCGGGCGCGTCAATGGATGATCTGGAACGCTACAACCGGCGCGTATTCCGTTACCGTGAAAACGGCAGCGGGCACGGGCAAGGAAGTGACTCAGGGCAACGTCTCCAAGCTGGCGTGCGATGGCGCGAATGTCATCGGGATTGACGCTTTTGTGAGCTGAATAAAAACCTTTTGCCCCATACACGCATGAAAGGAGGCCATAATCATGCCAACGTATCTCAATAACACAGCGAATCATGTGGCGATTGCCCTCGCGGGCCAGGTATTCGCCTGGGCGCCTGGCGAATCGAAGGCCATCGATTATCTCACCGGCGACTCTCGGCTCACGCTCACGGCCGCCACGCCCTATGCTAATGACGCGCTGGCTCAGACCGTCCCCACGTCGGATGGCGCCGAGGATGACGTTTCAATTACGCTCCAGGCGGGAACCGAAAAGGTCGAGGTCGTCAATACTGGCGATGCCATTGCAACAGTGTTCCGACAGGCCGTGGCCAATACGCCGGGGCTCGTCGTTGCACCGGGGGCGGTGCGGACGATTGACGGGCTGAAGGATCGAACGTCAGTCCTCGTGCTACAGTTCTCGGCGGCCGTCGCAGCGAATCAGGTGTTTGTCACGGAATTCAAATGAGGGGGCCGAAATGAAACGAATAATCTGCGCAATGATGGTCGTCATACTGTGCCTCACCCTGGCCGTTGCCGGGTGGTCGGATACAACGTATATACCCGGCAATAGAGGGTCGTCGGGTGGTCTTGCCTTGACTGCAAATTCGTTCTTTGTGGGTGATGGCTCCAATTTAGCCGCAGCAATGACGCTCTCAGCTGTCAAGACGTTACTGTCCGTTGATGATCTGGTGACTCTTTCTGGCGTCGCAGATGGTGCCGTTAATCTGGGGGCTTTTTCAGGTTCCACCATTACCGATAATCAGACGATCAAGGCAGCGCTTCAACTCCTAGAGGCGGCCGTGGAAGGAGCAAGCTCATTCTCCGTCACCGACATCACCGGGGCAGCCGACGACTCCACCCCGGCCTTGACCGCTACGATGGTGTTGGCTCAGGGCGGATCGTTAATCGAGAGCACGATTCAGCAGGTTTTTACTGCCGTCCTGGGAGCTGCATTCGACACGGAGGCGGAACTCACGGCGCTGTTTGGTGGGAAGCAGGCGTCCGACGCCACCCTAACCGCCTTGGCCGCACTGACCCTCACCGAGGGTTGTATGATCACAGCCACGGGGGCAGATGCTCCCACAGTGGTTGCCAAGGGCTCTGCCTATCAGACAGCTCGCATGAACGCAGGCGCTACAGCTCCAGCATGGTCATTTGCGAACTGGGATGCGGAAAAGATTTGGACCGCTGCTCCGACCGGAGCGGATCTGGTTGTGGGGAAATGGTATCGTGCGGACAATGATACTTGGGACCCCATTTCGTATGCTGGAACCAACGACTACTATGCGAACTGGACAGGGACCGCATGGGTGGGTGTATGGGATATAGTCGCGGGGACGTGGATGACTTCCACCTTCGGGAATATTTCATCCAACGGCCTCGTAACGGGCCTGATGCCTTCCGTGGTTCTTACCCATTCCTCAGGTGTGCATGACGGTTCAAACGACCAGGCCATCATGACCGACTCCGGGGAGTCTTTCACGACTTCACAATTTGTAGGAATGACCGTCTACAACATCACGGACGGAAGCTCCTGCACGGTTACTGCTAATGACGGCACCACGATTACATGTACTCTGGCAGGCGGAACTCAGAACGATTGGGACACAAACGATGTATGGCAAGTGGGGCCTGGGCCATATCAGTCGGGCTCCTGGTACTACGTCGTAGCGGCTGGAACCATAAGGCATCCAGCGACGGCTGGCTATACGGCTTGCTATGAATCGGACGCCGCTGCCGTGGTTACGGTTGACATGGCGAGTGATAGCATGATCTTTCAGGGAACCCTTGATACGGCGGTCGTTGCGCTTGACGCTGGAGATTGTATCGACACTTCGGGGAGCACAAGCGGAGACTATCTCTGTATCCACAATAAATCTGCCACCGAAGCCCAGGGTAAGGGCAAACGAGGGGTTCTCGTTGACGGCGGTGCCTCATGAAAAAGCTATGGCTGATACCGATTCTGTTGTTGATGGTGCTCCCTTGTTGGGCTGAAGAGATTCAGCTTGCTCGGATGACTCAGGGGATTTTGGGGAGTGGGGGGGTCGCGGCTCCGGCCAATACGCCTATAGCCATCGTATCGGGCTCAGAAAATGCCGTACAGGCCAACTACAGCACTTCTCTCGGGTGTCCTCTTGGTGCTTCAACCACTGCCGGGAATCAGATTATTGTCTGTATTGTGTTTTCGGGAGGTTCGGCTGCGACGATAAGCTCCGTTGCGGACGGACACAACACCTACGCTTCAGTCATTGACGTTACTGGGGCACCCAAGATTGCATTATACAAAGCGGAATCCATCGCTGGTGGGGCTGAGACTGTTACCGTAACATGTGATGCAGAGGCTGGCAATCTAAGTATTGCGGCTTTTGAGGTCGAGGGGGCGGCAACTAATAGTTATGACGTTGGAGAATATGCCGTTAGTGGATGGGGTACAAGCGCCGATTCCGGTAACGGAGAAGCCACAAGTCAAAACAACTGCTTACTTATTGGACTTATTGGGCATAATAGTGCTGGTGCAACCAATTTTGCAGCAGGCGCTAACTGGACTCTACTTGATAGCGCCAACAGTATATATGTTGAGCACAGAACTGTAAGTTCTACGGGTACATATGACGCAACAGCATCATGGACTGGCGACATGAATTGGTCGTGCATATTCGCAGCCTTCAAGGATTGATATGAAAAGAAAAACGGTTTTATTTGCAGTCGTCATATTTCTATTGCTCATTTCACCATTGAATGCTGCCACGTTGTGGGTAAATCCCGCTGGGAGCAACACCTCTCCATATGATACCAAGTCAAAAGGCGCAACGTCAGCGACTACCGTGATATCTGCTATGTCTGGCGGCGATACCCTTTACTATGCTACCGGAACGTACACCTCAGACAATGACAGAATCAGGGGGTTGCCTTCTGGGACAGACCGAGACCACTTGACCACGGTACAATGCGAAACCGATTTTGGATGCGTACTATCCGGCATGACGGTGGGCACGGGAGCTGTAACCGAAGAGGCGGTAATCGCCGCATACGAAAAGGAATATCTCTATATTCGCGGGTTTTTAGTGAAAGATCCGGTCGTGGCTAGTGAATATGGACTCGCCTCTGTGGAGATTTATGGAGATATTGCGACGAGTTCCCGAACTGTCATACTCAAAAATATAGGCGTTAGAAACGGAGCATCCTCGGCAAACACTAGATACGGCGGTGGAGTTGAATTCTACAATATTTCATATGGGCTTTTAGAGGACGTGTTTGTTGTTGGATCTATGCGTTACGGAATAAATGTTTCGGGAGGAGCCAACAATCACCACAACATACTGAGACGATGTGTTGTC
This sequence comes from Pseudomonadota bacterium, assembly GCA_043799015.1. Taxonomy (GTDB): domain Bacteria; phylum Desulfobacterota; class Desulfomonilia; order Desulfomonilales; family Desulfomonilaceae; genus JAZDOF01. The sequence continues at coordinate 29,184 of JAZDOF010000888.1, forward strand.
AGGTGGGACTATGGGTATTCAGGCTCAGGAATACAACCAAGAGCTTCAATCGTATCATATGGAGGATATGCTTCATATACCAATGCAGACGCGGATGCACAAGCAGATGGAAGGCTCCCAAGCGAATACATTTTGATGCATAATTGCATCGTTGTTGATGGAAATAATGGGGATGAAGGGAGTGGAACATTTATTGGAGGATACTCCGTACCTCACGAAACGTCCAATGTGCATCGACGTGGATGTATAAGTCTAAACAATTTCGGGTATGGGTATCACTCCTCAGAGGACTCACTATCGCATGACAACACATCTACTCATTGCATTGATTGGGACTCTTCGAGTGGATGGTACTGGAAGGCTTTGGCAAGTGGTGCATCTGGCATTTATTACTGCACGGCTGAAAATGTGGATGTTCAATGTCCATCCGGTGGGTCCGGATTTACTTGTGTCGCAGAGAACACAGCGGCGATTGGGACAGTGAATTACAACTATACGACCTCTACCAGTGGGAATGTGGTCAGTACGTCCTATCAGTACATTGTCCAATCGCCAGAGGCGGACGCGGGCGCCGATATCCTGTATAAATGGGGGACGGATGGAACGATTTGGGGTGAAGCTGGATATGATACGCTTAGCGGAACGTCGCTGTGGCCTTACCCAAATGAAGACGCTATCAAGACGTTGTTTTCTGAAACCAATAACCCGCCCGAAAGTGGGGCATATCCTGCCACAAATGATGTTACCAGGGGGTTTACAACCGGGACCAGCATTGGCGGAGGATCACAAACCCTCACAAAGTACATTTGGGAGTACCTCGGAAATGAGATCCCCTGCGACGTGTACGGGACGTGCGATGAGGCCGCTCCCACGACCGTCATCACCACATCCTCCCCTCAAGCCATTGCTGGTGACTCCCTCACCGTCACAGGCACATGTACCGACGACGTAGCCTGCATAGCCACCAAGTGCCGCATAGCCTCCGAGCCCGACGCCAACAATGGCACGGCCTGCACGGGCACGGCTTCTTGGACCTGTGCTGGGCTATCGGGATTCAGTGAGGGTGCGAATACGTTGTACTGCGAGTCATTTGATGCCGCCGGGAACTACGACTCGGGGAACAGTATCACCGTCAACTACACTCTGCCCGTGGCGAGTGGCAAGGCGTCCGTCTCTCAGGTTGCGGGTGGAGCTCGGATGGAACAGGTTGCGGGTGCGGCGGCGGTGCAGTGATGGCGGACTAGGATCTGTCGAACACGGTGGTAGATAGAATGGCCGGGATTGCGGTGAGCCGTGGTTCCGGTTTTGGTTTCATGGCACCCTCATTTTCTCCTTGACACTGACCTAGTTCTAAGATACGCTTCTCTCACACCATAGAGGAGCGACTACGTGACTTCAGAGCAAATCAAAGAAATCAGAATACAACTTGGCATGACTCAGCAGTATTTCGCCGAGAAACTCGGGCTCAAGC
>JAZDOF010000810.1:0-3542 GCA_043799015.1 Pseudomonadota bacterium
CTAAAAAAGCCGGGCTTCTGCACGACATCGGCACGGTGGCGACCAAGTACGCCAAGGGATACGGAATCCGAGTTGCCTTCGGTCTGGCCGTAGTCGCTTGTATGGTATCCATCATCATGAAGGAGTTCAAGCTGCCCAACATCCTGCCTACCGTAACGATCCTCGGAGCAGTGGGCGCCATCTGCGTCTATATCTGCGGGATCATGTTCAAGGGCGCGGCCAACGAACTGAGAGAAAAGAAATTGGCTGAACAGAAGAAGGCCGCCTGACGGACGGGCACGTCAATCATCCGACATCAGGAGAAACCCAATGAAACGAACGCTGCTGATAATTGCTCTGGTTGTGACCGCAATCGCTCTAACCGTACCGTCATTTGCGTGGGACGCGATGGTAGCCCAAGGAAAGTGCGTGTCTTTCGATAAGGAAAAGAACTCCCTCACAATAGACGAATTCAGCATCCCCACGCCCGCCGATAAGCAGGGCAAGGCGACCGGCAAGCAACTCACATTCAATATCAAGAAGGCCGTGGACGGTGAAGCCGTGGGCCCGACCCCGGTGGTAGGCGACATCCTGAGGATCGCGTACACCAGCGACGGAAAAGAGAATTCCGCTGTTCGAGTCATGAACGTCAGTAAGACCGACCTCATGAAGAAATAGCCGGCATAACGCAAGATCGCACCCGGTTTGTCCGGCCCCATCCGCTACGGAGCACAGGGGCGGACGGACCTATAGCCCGAGTCCGGGGAGAGGAAGGAGGTGGAAAGCAGCACCGGTTGAACCTCTCCCTAAGATTCCCCAACTCGCCGAAGACCGGTCTGCTCACGTAAGAACCACACGTCCCCATTGCTTGATGATTCACCCCCCCGGATCCGAAGGAAGTGGATTAGGGCCTTCATCCCGCTCGTACACCCACAAGGCTTCCCGCAAGAGAGTGACCGCGAATCGACTTCCGACTTCCTGAAGCCTAATCCATTCGGAATGAGTGTAAGTCAAGATCGTCGCCTGAACGGGTAGACCGCTCAGGTCCCACGACATTCCCCTTTCCTCAAACAGCACCTCGGTTTGGTCCACTACGGCAACCATGTCTAGGTCGCTTCCGACCCCCCAATCGCCCCGGGCGTACGAGCCGAAGTATCCGAGCCTGATGATGTCGGGGCGAGACGATACAATCGCCTTTGCCCACAGGCGAACGGCCTCGTCAACCCGACCGCGGTCCGGCCATCTGTACACGGACGAATTCAAGGACTTCACGGGCATACCCTATAGCTCCTTCGCTTTGGATCGAACCGTAGTGTTCGAAAGGCGCTCCCTCCGGATGACCGATGGGGTATCGGGTAGGAATGTAGTAGTTGTCCAACACCTTGGCTATGTTGACCAAGTGCTCGGGCGGAGGGAAGGGCAGGTCGGCAAACAGTCGAGCAATCACATGTCCCCACGCCTCTTGCCCGAGAAACAGGTGGAGGGCCTTTAGGGCTTTCTCCGCGGCTTGGTGAGCCGCAAAGCATGCCCATTCATGACGACCCTCGGCGCCTGATGAGCATGCCTGTTCGAGATCCTTCACGGCTTGCGCCAACCAATCCCTTGAACGGTCGGGCATAGCGGACTCCCTGGTCGATTCCTTGGAGGAAGGGGCACTGTTCATTGGGCCCGGCCGGCTCCGATGCCGACCGGGGTTGCTTAAGCTCCCAGATCCGATGCCCCGATGCAGGGCCGGCGGGGCATCATCGGCTAGTGGCCGTGCCCTCCCTCCATTTTCAGCCTTTTCTTGGCTTGAACATCCGAAAGCCGGACCTCGTCAAACGTGGCAACCTTGATGCCCACGTGGTCCACCTTGAACTTTTCCGCATCTTCTTTCTTTGAAAACGCTATCGCTTCCCAACCCATGTTGCCTTTTACGTCTCCTCCAAGCATGAAGAACGCGGATTTGGCGGAGAGGAACTTCTTGGATCCCCACTCCGGAACAAAAACTTCCCTAACTTCTTCCGGCTTGATCCCATACTTCTCGGGTGACCTGAGATAGATGAACATGTGCCGAGTCCCATCGAGACCCACCACCTTGCCGTCCTTGAAGACGACGGCAGCGGCGCCCTGCGGGTTCGAGCCGGGCGGCATGTTGCACACGGGGCAGTTGATTTTTGAATCAAAGGAGGAACCGTCGGGCAGGCTCACCTTTTCCTCGGCCGCAGCAGCGTTCACGAACACAAGAAACGCAGCCAAGGCGACCACTATGAACGACAAATTCGCAGCAACTAGTTTTTGCATGTCTTTGCTCCCGGGAGTAGTTCCTTGCACTATCATATTATAGGCATTGAACGCTGTTCGGCCGGCCCCATCCGTCCTTATCTCCCGGAAGGGGGCCCCGCGACGGAACGCCGGCCTTTCCCACCTGGTGTGCCCCTGATGACCCGCTCTCCGGTGATGCGTTCGATCTCCGCCAACAAGGTCGGAAGCAGTTCGCTTTCGGGATAAACGCCGACTTTTTCGCCCTTCTTGAAGATCAACCCCTTGCCGCGGCCGCCTGCAATACCGATATCGGCCTCCTTGGCCTCCCCCCGGACCGTTGACGACGCACCCCATAACCGCAACCTTGATGGGGACGCGAAGTGTGGACAAGGCCCGCTCGACTTTTTGTGCAAGGCCGATAATGTCTATCTCGGTTCGGGAGCAAGTTGGGCAGGAAATCACTTCCGCCCCCACTTCCCTGATACCCAGCGAACGTAGGATGGCATAGGCCGCCCGGACCTCCTGTTCGGGGGGGGCGGTGAGAGAAACCCGAATGGTATCGCCGATGCCCTCTGAGAGGAGGAGGCCTATTCCCAATGCGGATTTTACCGCCCCGGGGAGTAAGGTACCCGCTTCCGTTACTCCGACATGCAAGGGGTAATCTACCCTCTGAGACAGCAAACGATATGCTTCGACCGTGCGCTGCACATCCGAAGCTTTCAAGGATACCTTTATGAGGTGAAAGCCCTCTTTTTCCAGAATGGAAATATGATTGAGCGCGCTCTCAACCATGGCTTCAGGTACGGCCCCGCCGTGGGCTGCGAGCAATTTGCGCTCCAGTGAACCGGCGTTCACTCCTATCCTTATGGGAACGCCTCTTTCAGCCGCCGCAAGAGTCACCTCGCGGACCTTTTTCCTATCGCCGATATTCCCGGGGTTTAGCCGAAGTCCGTCCACTCCCCGCTTGAGGGCTTCAAGGGCCAGTCGATGATCGAAATGAATATCTGCTATGATCGGTACGCGGGACCCGGCCTTAATGCGTCCCAAGGCTTCCGCCGCAGCCCTGTCCGGCACTCCCACTCGGACGATTTCGCAGCCCGCCTTCTCCAGTCTGCGCACTTGACGAAGGGTTGCCGACACATCTCCCGTATCGGTATTGGTCATGGATTGAACGACTATGGGCGCGCCCCCTCCTACGGGAACGTCCCCTATCTTCACCATTACCGTTTGACGACGCCGGATGTTCACTGCGGACCCGATTTACCCTTTCTTCAAGCCTGAATCTCGACCCCTGGGAATGCGCCTGGTGCCCCGACTTC
>JAZDOF010000921.1:0-2014 GCA_043799015.1 Pseudomonadota bacterium
GGATTCTTCTCGTCCATGTGTAACTCCTTTGTTGGTTTGGACTTTTCAACATCCTCATCGGACAACGCCGCCTGTTCGGATGCCACTAACGATTTCAGGGTGGTGACTGTGTTCCTGTACTCTGCTGGCGTCGGGGTCAGACTTGCCTCCCCGATGAACCAGGTCTTAATGTGCATTGCCTTCCCTGCGGGTTCGCGGTCTACAAGATGGCTCAGGGCGCCAGAAGAGTATCCGAGCTTCCCCTGGATCGCCATGCGGTAAACGGCTTTCTCGTATTCGTCCCGCAGATTCATTTGCGACTCTGCCCATAACCCCACATCGTCGGTCTTGGTAGTGACTTTGCCGATAACGCGCCGCTTCATCTTGGCATCCATTCCATGGTTATAGAGCAGGGGAATGGAATCGGGCGCGTGGATTTCAGTCGTTGCGTCAAAGTAATCCCCAGTGAGGTCCGGGTCTTTGTCGGTGGTATATCGCACGAGATACCCGCCGATCTTCCCATCGCCCAGGTCTTTGATTTCAGACCCAAGGGCAACCAGAACATCCTCGGTCCTCGTGTTTTCGTTCACGTCGAATTCGGCAATAATAATGCCGCCGCTCTCATCGATCTCGCCCACTTGCTTTTTTGCCATAGGCACCTCGCTTAAACACAAATCGGCCATCCGGCAAACCTTTCGGATTGCAGAACAGCCGAGTCAACGCCTCGCGGCTTGCGCGGTCAGGTCAACGCCTCAACCGCTAGATTATCTGGATTCTACCACATGTCAAGAGCTTCCGCGTCTTCTCTATGCCCTTTGGCAGGTATACCGGAACGCGATCAACGCCGTTCTCAATCAGGATTGGCGCGGGCCACCTGTCCGTAACCATCCTGGCAAGCTCCAGCATCGTGATTGGCTTGTCCGATCCAACATCGTAGGCCTCCCCGGACCTCCCCCGGAGCAGGATCGCCCACATCCACCGTGCCATTTCCCGCGGGTGCATGTATGAGCGCACCGCCGTACCGTCGCCCCAGATGCGCACCGGCCAACCCTTTCGCGCTTCCTTGATGAACTCGGCGCAGGCGTGACCGGGAGCGTTGAAGAATGTGAACAGCCTCGCTACGACGACATTGCGCCACGCGTTCAGGCACATCGCCTCGCGCTGCCGCTTTGCCATTCCGTAGGCGTCCGGGAATTGGTGATACACCGCGCCGGAAGAGCAGTAGAGTAGGCGGCAATTGTTCCCCTTCGCCGTCAGGATAACGCGTTCCGGGCTGATGTTGGCAAGGTGGACTATCGCATCCCAAGCTTGCACATCCCAGCGCCACCAAGAATAGTCGTACCTTCCAATATACGTGCATGCAAGATTCTTGGGCTGAGTCTTCCTCATCCAACTTCCAACAAACCCAGTGCCACCCGTGACTAACACCCTAAGCGAAGAACCCACGGATTGTCTCCACTTGATATTCGCGCATCTCGTGAGTGATGCCGGGGAATACGCCGACCCACAAACCTTGTTCGTGAATCTTGTTTGCGCCATCCAGAGTGCCGATAACATGATACTCAACGTTTCTGTACGCTGGTTGCCGTAAGATGTTCCCGGCCATGATCGGTCGGTTTCCAACCCCGCGCTCGTCCAGATAACGCGCCAGCTCGTTACGTCTTTCTGTCAGGAAGGCAAACCCGAACCATGACGGATCGGAGCCATACGTCGGCTCAATGAACTCCAACGGCAGGCCATCAAGATGCTCCCGCAGGTATTGCCAGTTGTCTTTTCTACTACGGCCAAATCCCTCCAGCCTATCCATCTGTGCCAATCCGACCGCAGCCTGGAAGTCCGTAGCCTTGAGGTTGTAGCCGATTCTTGAGTATGTGTATTTATGGTCGTAGTCGTGATCGAAGCGCGTCCCGCATGTGTTGTCCTTCCCCGGTTCGCACCAGCAATCCCGCCCCCAATCCCGGTAGCTCTCGATAATCTTCTTCAACTTCGGCGAGTCGGTGAGGATGGCCCCGCCCTCTCCCATCGTCATCTGGTG
>JAZDOF010000932.1:0-2104 GCA_043799015.1 Pseudomonadota bacterium
GCTTGAGAGATTTGATTTTTCCCGGTCCGGCGATGGAGGTTTCGATGCCTGTCATTCGTGCCAGATCGGGTGGTAGCGTCAGCCTTCCCTCATACTGTGAATATTCCCAATCGAATTTCCGCCCCTTCCATTCCGCGAGGACTTTTACAAAGAAGGAATGTGGTTCCTCGATTTCCTGTTCACAGAAAAGATAACCCGGTCCGGGTTTGAATTGAAATACCGTGACCTTATCGCCAAGCCGCTCCAATTCTATTGATACCTTTACATCGTGCGGGTCTACGGGTTTGTGATCGTTTGACGCATATACTCTGAAATGTGGCGGCGTCCCCCTTTCATAGATGACCAACTCCAACTGAAGCGGGTCGTCTTGCAGGAGCTTCCCGCCGTTTGGGCCGACGTCGCCGTCATGGTCGTGACCGTGATCTTGGCCGTGCCCGTGCCCATGGCCAAGATCATGGCCGGACACCACCGCCTTCTTCTCCGTAGTACCCAGGAACACGGCCACCGCTATTCCGAAGACAATTACCAGGCAGATCCCTATGGTCTCTTTTCTACGCATGATTTGGTTCCTTACTCAAAGTCGTCCACAGGGAGGCGCTCCATGAAGGAGCACCTCGGTGACTCGCCCCTATCAAGGACAGGTGCGGCAATCCGGATACGGTATCCTTTGAGCAGGTCCGTCTTGGCCGCGTAAATCACGCAGCGATCTTTCAGCTTCTCTCTCAATCCGTCTTATTTGGTCGTTTTGCTTCTTCTGCCACACCATCTCCTTCTTCCATTTACGATCTATTGCTCCACGATGGTTTGCCTTGGCAAAACTCGTCTGAGCCGTCAGGATCAGGCTCAAGAAGACCGCCAGAACGACGAATGCTTTCATAGTGTTTTTCCTTGCTCCAAAAAACCGACAGCCTCCCGCTCCCTGACAAAGAGGGGAGAAATCGGTCTCTTACCCCCCGTTGAGAACGAGGGGCAGGTGGATTTGTTCAGAAGTCGCGAGGATGTCCCGGACCACAAACGGACATTTCTTTCGGCAACCTCAATGATCGTAGGCGCGAGGAAAGTATTGCGCGGGCCCTTTAACCCTTACCCGGCGTCATCGCAACGAACCGACCGTCGGACGCACGGTCAGGACGCACGGCACGGCAAGCCCATAGGCTTACTGCGTTATCCGTAGCGGCGAATGAAACGCCTTGGCATATGGCGTACAATCACCGCAACAGACCCCGAGCTTGGTAAGGCCGCTGATTGGTGGGATCAAATGAGAAGGGAAACCGTGAGAATGGATTCCAGCGCGGGGCTCCTGGCGGATGCCCGGCTGAGGGAGTTGAAGGCTCGTCCGTTAACTTGGCGGTAACGGGGTTGGCCTTGATATGCTTCGGAGGATGACGAAATCCCTGTTACATCGCGATTCGGTTCGATCGTCCTTTGGCTGCTTGCCGCGTGAAAAGCGATTCCGGATCTCTCTGTGTGCGGTCCCTGACCGCAGCAATGCGGGTGGGACAATGATAACCCGTCAGCAGTTGAAGCGAGTTCCGAAAGGACGATCCCTTCGGAACCGAGTGGCAACGGCGGATGATCTTGGGCTTCGTGTGCTTCACCGTCCGAATGGGTGTGCCCGGAACAGCAAAGGTCCGCGTTGACGAACGCGCACCCCGCGATAGTGTAGATTACCACCGTTATCCAGGCAACAATGATCTTGGTTGATCTCAGGTTCATGGTTCCATTCGGTTCGATATTCAACCTGGAAGCAGTTCCAAAGCCCATCTATTGTTACGATAGCGAGGGCCGGCGGAGTTGTCAACAGTCCCGGATTTACTCAACTCCGCAGAACAACCGGCTGCGGGCTGCAAGGGACGCCCATGATCGACGGCTTCTTCCGGCAGGGCAACGTCTCAAAAAACATGGCTGCCACGGCCCTTAACCCAATAATGTCCTTGCTGCCTGATACGCAGCTCCCAATCCCGCACAACCCGCGATGACCCAGATCATTCCGATCTTGAATCGGAAGAGGGCCAACATGGCCACACCGGCTATGACGAGCGACGGTACGTTGGTCGTGGCCGTGTCCGGGACCTGCAGATGAGCTCCAAGAACGTAAACGTCA
>JAZDOF010000972.1:0-2688 GCA_043799015.1 Pseudomonadota bacterium
ACGTTCTGTTACGTCAATGAAGGCTCCCTGAGTTCCGGTAAAGAACAGGCGCACGAACGGCAGGTTGTCAAAGAATAGTTCCCGATGGATGGCGAAACATTTTTCTATCGCTCGGACAGGGTCCCCTTCCTGTTCAAGAGCCTGTAAAACGCGTTGGTGCCACTTTTCTGCCATGTCCAGAATGACAGCTTTGTACAAGCCTTCCTTATTGCGGAAAAATTTGTATAACGTCCCCATCCCGAACTCTGCCTCTCGCGCGACGTCGTGCATTGAAACGTTTGGATAACTCTTCTCGGAAAACAGCCTCAGCGCCGTCTTGAGTATCTCATCTCGCTGCTGGAGGTTTAGTCGCTCGCGACGTGAAAGGTTTTCAGGTGTTTTGTCGGGCGTTCGAGACAGTGAAGAGGCCATTCGTTTCTCCTGATATTTCGCATCTTGATTCTGAACCATATTCAGAGTATGAATCCCGTTCAGATTAATGTCAAGAAGAAGTTCTATTCTTTTCAAAAAAAGAACTTAGCACCCGCTATGGATGCTCCAGGAGCAGAGAAACCCGTTTGGAACCAAGCGCAGCAGACGGGGAAGGTCGAACTGCCGGCCATTTGTGGCCAATCAAGCCCTTCCATATAACGCACGCACTTTCCTTTCAACCGCATGACCGGACCTGGGCGCAGGGTCATAGAGGTCTTGATCAAGCCGTTTGTCGCCTACTCAGGGTCTGCTTTTGAGGCCAGGTACCGGATGGTTCCGCCGGAGACCGGAATCCCGGCGCTGACGCGTTGTCGGCCGCCTTCGGACGTGCGTCATTGAAAGGAGATGCAGCTCATTGGGGTTTTCAGTTTGGGGTTCACCTAATACCCAAGATGACATATGCTGTCTCAGGGAGACCTAGGTATCCCAAGAGTATGCCTTTCGACTTCGGCGAGGCCGTCTCGTCTTGTCCCCCTCAAAGTCGACCGGTAATCCAGGAGTGTACCAACATCATCCAAACAACAGCGCTTAACGATAGATCCCGAATAAGAGCGGCCCTGATCTTTCCTAACACCCATAGGATCGGTACTGCGAACCTGGGGTTCCAGTACCTCTACGGATATCTCGACTCCCATGATCGATATTCGGTTGAGAGCTTCTTCCTCCCTCCCGAGCCCGGATCGCGGAGCCATTCTCCGGCCGTGCCTCGGTCGGTGGAAACCGGGCGACCTCTGTCGGAGTTCCAGGTAATAGCTTTCTCCGTCGCGTTCGAAAACGATTATCCGACAATCCCGGCCTTGCTTGTGTCCGCGGGCAGTCCCCCCCTTCAAGCGGACAGGGGGCCGGGCCGGCCGGTGATTATCGCGGGCGGAGGAGCGGTGTCCATGAATCCGGAGCCCCTTGCCGACTTCGTGGACCTCATGTTCATCGGCGAGGCAGCGGAAGGGTCGGGGGCCGACCTGTTTTTTTCGACCTTGGCCGATGCCTTGGCGCCGGATGGATGCGGCACAAGGGATAGGGCCGAGTTCCTTCGATTGTTTTCCGCCGTACCCCATGTGTACGTGCCCTCTGCGTATCGGTTTGCGTATTCGGGAACCGGGGAAATCGAGGCCGTGGAGGTTCTACCCGGCTTTCCGGAAAAGGTCCGTGCGGCCAAACGAAAGGCCGGGCAAGGGCAAATACCCATGTCGGTACTGTTTTCACCTGATTCGGAATTCGGGGACAGTCTTCTCATAGAGACAAACCGTGGTTGCAGCCGCGGGTGCCGGTTTTGCACCGCGGGCCGGCTACATTTCCCCGTGCGGTATGCCCGCATGAACGAACTGACGGGCCCGGTGGATAAGGCTTTGGCTGACGGTAGAAATATCGGGTTGGTGGGGTCGGACCTCGCCGGCCACCCTGATTTCGAGGCAATTCTCGAGCATATTACGGATCGTGGAGGAACGTTTTCGCTTTCGTCCATCCGCCCCGAAGGATTAACGGACAACGTCATCCGCCTCATGGCCAGCGTAGGGAGCAAGACCGCCACCTTGGCTCCCGAAGCCGCTTCGGCCCGTATGAAACGGGTTATCGGAAAAGAAATTCCATCCGAGAGATTTATCGAGCTGATTGAAAAGCTCGTGGAAGCGGGTATTCCAAACGTAAGGTTCTATTTTATGATCGGACTCCCCACCGAAACCGACGACGATATCCATGAAATCGTACGATTCGTCAAAGAGAGTCGCAAAGCGTTTACGTCGGCATCTCAACCCAAAGGCCGAATCGGTCGTATGGGCGTGCAGGTGAACCCTTTCGTTCCCAAACCCTGGACGCCGTTTCAGTGGGCTGCCGCATGCCCCGCCAATATCCTGAAGAAACGGATCGGCATCCTGAACAAGGAGCTGCGCAAGCTCCCCAATGTGGTTCTTAGGGTTGAATCTCCCCGTGAGGCCCTCCGTCAAGCGGTCCTGTCACGGGGCGACAGGCGAGTGGGAGATCTGATACTCCGCATGGCTCAACAGGGCGGCAGCCGATCCGGGCTTTTGGGTCGGACCGCGAAAGAGCCCCCCTTCTACGCGTTTCGGGAACGCGGCCGAGACGAAACCTTTCCGTGGGATGCCGTCGATCACGGGCTCACAAAGGAAAGCCTGTGGAAAAGCCGGCTCCTCGCTGTTTGTTAAGATGTTGTCCGAAACAGGCAAATCCCTCCCCCCTTTTTTAGAAAAGGCGGGAGGGATC
>JAZDOF010001007.1:0-4163 GCA_043799015.1 Pseudomonadota bacterium
TTATGGGATTGAAGGCCGCGATTGAAGAGGTTTCCGCATCTCACGTCGGCGCCTCCGATGAAGAAATCGCACGGGCCCTGCTGGATAGGCTCGAAAAGAAGAACTATATCCCGCGTTCCGCCAGGGACGATTACGGCCGGGCATTCGTTCGGGAGTTTCGGCTCTCCCTCGGTATGCCGGTCGCCGAAAGCGCCCCGAAGGAGTTGAGCATCATGGTGCTCCGGCCCGCGTGCTGCGTGACCGACCGATTGGAGCAATCGGTCATGCAGGTACTGGCCGAGACGGGCATCCCCGCAGCCGTCGAGCACGTGTCCGACATCGACGAGATCGCCAAGTTCGGGTCCATTAGTCCGCCGGCACTCGTCATCAACGGTAGGGTCACCGCCATGGGATCGTTCCCGTCGACGAAAAAGATCAAGGAATGGTTGACCGAGGCCGCAGCGTGCAACCAAAGCACGCACGAGCAGTAGCGGAGTTCCGGCATCCGGCCGGCGTCCCGGCGGCCTCCGCGTCATCTCGTCGGATGACCTATTTCTCTTTCCAAACAGGGGTTCTCTTTTCCAGGAAGGCCTTGATGCCCTCTTCGGCGTCCTCCGAGGAGCAAAGACGAGCAAAAGCCTCGTTCATGTATTCGAAGGCCTTGTAATAATCCAGGTCAGCCGCCGTGTAGAATGCTTTCTTGGCATTCCGGAGAGCTACGGGGCTTTTCTGCGCCAGGGTTGCGGCCCATCGGCGGGTTTCCGACTCCAAATCGGCATCAGGTACCACCTTGTTGACCAGACCCATGTCCAATGCATCCTTTGCGGTGATCAGATCCCCGAAGAGCAGCAATTCCAGGGCACGTTTTCTCCCTATGGACCGACTCACCGGGATTACCGGCCCCACGCAGTTCAGTCCCACGTTAATGGCGGTGAGCCCCAGACGTGCCTTTTCACCGGCTACGGCAAGATCGGCCGCGGCGACCAAACCGGCTCCGTTTGCCGCGGCAACCCCGTGGACCTGCGCGATTACCGGTTTGCCGATGCGGCTAATGGCAATCAACGGATTCTCCATGCATTCGATCCAGTTTCGATACTCCGCGACGCTCTTGCCGAAGAAGTCCCCGACATCGATACCCGCGCAGAATGCTTTTCCCGCTCCCTTGATAATGATGACCCGGGCCTGTTTTTCCTCATCAAGCTCTCGGAGCGTCCGGGTTAGCTCCGTAGCAAGAGGAATGTTGAATGTGTTAAGATTGTTCGGCCGGTTCAGCGTTATCTCCGCAACCGAATCGTCTCCGATTTCTACTATGAGAGTCTCTTTGCTCATGACGGTACTCCGTTCGTTCCGGCTTCGTTCTTTGATCCGAGCGGGGAGTCGGGACTTAACGGCCATTAGATGTGGGACCGTCCGTGTGTGTGGTCCGCAACTCCTGAATGACGGGGGCGTATTGCACGGTATATTCTCAAGCCGGCGAAGCGAGCCGCGGGTTCGGCCGCATATGATCTCGCCTCGGCACCCGGATCGTACTGCGGAGGATCGCGGCGGTCAAGGAGTAACTCTTGACATCCCCCGGTCATGGTAACTTTGTGGGTCTATTTCCCGATTTCCCGGAACGATCGCGACACAGGAGGAAGCCGATGCTGCTGCAAAGTTTCAACAAGGAGATGTTTCGTCCCAAATGCAATCACAACTTCCAATCGGTGCATTGCGTTGCGCACCTGGATCAGGACATCTCCGAGGTTCTGCCCTACCTTAACACGGCCATGGGCGGCGGCGATTACGCCAAGTCACCTCCCGCATTGACGTTACGAGTGCATGGTAAGCTGATAGCGCTGCACCCGCGGGAGATTTTCGTCAATGCCCTCAACGACGAAGCCGAGGCGGACAAGATCCTGGAATGGCTGAAGAAGGAAATAAACGAAACCTGGGAAAAGCGTTCGGAAATCGAGCCTACCTTCGATTCCCCACCGGCTCCCCAGTGGCTGGAAGTACTTAAACTTCTACCCAAAACCAGTTGTCGCAAATGCGGTGAGCCCACATGCACCGTCTTTTCCCTGAAGGCCGTGCAAGGACTGAAAGGACCGGAGGATTGCCCCGAGCTTGGGGGCGAGAACAAAGAGAAACTTGAGGCGTACCTGGGCAGGTTCAGTTTCGATGTGTAGCATGGCCGGTCGGATGCGCCGGGAAACAGAAAGCCCCGGAATGGGGTCGGCGTGTTGACGCCGGACATAGTATCCAACAGGAGACCCGATGTCGTCGATGAAGCGAATTCTCTTCCTTTGCACGGGCAACTCGTGCCGCAGTCAGATGGCCGAAGCATGGACCCGTCATCTCAAGGCCGACGTGCTGGAACCGTATTCCGCGGGCATAGAAGCTCGGGAAGTAGATCCGAGAGCGGTAAGAGCGATGGCGGAACAGGGTATAGACATCTCGGATCACAAATCCAAGCATGTCGATAGCCTGTCTCACTTGGAATTCGATTACGTGGTAACGGTATGCGATCAAGCACATGAGGCCTGCCCGTTCTTTCCCGCGAAGACCAGACTGTTTCATGCCGGTTTTCCCGACCCGCCCAAGTTGGCGGAAAATGCTTCAAGCGAAGAAGAGGCTCTGAAGCACTACCGTGAAGTCCGTGACCAGATCAGGAGTTTCGTGGAACAGCTCCCGGAACGGTTGGAGGAGGATTGCGCGTCCGAGTGATGGGGTCGCGCTTGGCCGCTGTTGGAAGGATTATAGCAAGCGACAAAAATTGGTTCCGCTATTCCCTCTCCAAACTTGGAGAGGGACAAAGGGTGAGGACACATGAAAAGGACAAGAAAATGTCACTTGCTATAGACATTCGGCAATGCACCGATATGCCGCACTTGTCTTGAGAAGGAGAATCTCGTGAACAGGCTAAAACAGACCAAGAGAAACACAAAGTAGCGGCGATATGGCTAGAATAGCTTACGGAGTGCAAGGAGACGCGGGGGGACATGTGGTCCGCGCATCGGCTGTTGCTCAAGCCGTGGGCGATCATGAGTTTCTGTTCATCGGCGGCGGTCGAACAAAGGACTTGCGGGCCGAAGGCCGTTCGGTTTCGGAAATACCAATGCTGGGAACCGAGTATGCGAGCAGCAACATCAACTTGATCGGCACCGTGCTCAATGGGATCAAGACCCTGGCCGACATCCGGGGCATCCTGGCCCGGGTGAAGGCGATGCTCCGCGACTTCAGACCGGACTTGGTCATCACGGATTACGAGTTCTTTACGATGCTCGCAGCCCGAAGGCTCGGCATCCACTGTATCAGCATCGACAATCAGCATGTTTTCACGAAATGCCTTTGGCGGCAGCCGAAAGGGGACCCGCTGGGCCGAATCCTTCTCAACGCTTCCATCCGCACGTTCTACGGTTTTGCGGATCGCTACTTTGTTACCAATTTCTTTCAGCTTCCTCCGCGTGATCCCCGAACCACCGAGGTGTTTCCTTCGGTTCTGAGGCAAATCGTCAGGCACCATACTCCACGGGAGGAAGACCATATCCTGGTTTATCAAACATCCCAATCGTTTGTTCCATTGCTGGACACCCTCAAGACACTGCCGCACAGGTGCGTAGTCTACGGCTTCGGAGAACGGCCGTCCGTGAAGAATCTAGTGTTCAAAGGCCCCTCGGCTGATGGATTTCTCGATGATTTGGCTTCATGCCGCTATGCCGTAACCAATGGAAGCGCCAATGTCATTTCCGAAGCGCTGTATTACGGGAAGCCCGTATTGTCCTTTCCGACACGCTTTGCATACGAGCAGTTCCATAACGGATACATGCTGCGTTCCAAGGGATACGGGGATTTTTCTCAGGGATTTACCGCGGATCTCGGATTGTTTGAAAAATTCGAGCGCGGACTGGCCGGTTATCGTTCACGAATAACCGCCGACGGCCCGTCGTGCGGCAACGATCAATTGGGGGCACGGTTGAACGAAATACTCGGATCGTTAACCACGAGGGGGGAAGAATGAACCACGAGGACACAAAGGCACAAAGAAATCAAAGGCCGACGGCTCTAAGTGCTCCAATGCATAAATGCGGTAAGGCATTAGTGACCGACGCCAAGCCCTCTACGGGGTTGAGAAGATTGTCCCAACTACGTCGTCGGCGTATTTGGGAAACACGGCACAAAACCGGCTCCGGCAAGCGCTTTGTTGA
>JAZDOF010001013.1:0-2406 GCA_043799015.1 Pseudomonadota bacterium
CGAACAGACTTACAGCGAAGCGAGTTGCTCAGCGAGGCCACCATGAGGCTTCTTGACGGCTCCTCATCTTCCTCATCCCCCTCGTCATATTCTTCCGATGTGAAAACCGCTCGGTTCGGCGTTTATCCGGACCCCTATGCAAAGAGCGCCCCGGCGACGGCTGTGGCGGAGCCCGCGTCCGAGTCGTCCGGGCTGAATTCGACCAACGGCACGGGTGGACAATCCGTCTGACGGATCTTCGCCGACTCAGATGGGGCCAGTCCTCTGAATTGATGGAGGAATCGGTTCGGAAGAGTTGAAAGATGTTGGCATGTAAATATCCATATTCTCTTGACATTTGATGTGCTATATGATACATAGTTTGCATGTATGTAGCCGTGGTGCCAAATCGTAATTCTCCGCCTGCAATTCTTCTTCGCGAAGGGTATCGCGAAGGAGGCAAGGTCAAGAATCGTACACTTGCCAACCTCAGCGATTGGAGGCCCGAGCGTATTGAAGCTCTCCGGCGCGCTCTGAAGGGAGAGTTTGACGGTCTCTTAGGTGACGTGGATCCCACAAGTGATAGGATATTCGGGGTTTTGTTCGTCCTTGACAGGCTGGCCCAGCGACTTGATATCACCAAGGTATTGGGCCGCTCTCGGATGGGAAGGTTGGCCTTGTTTCTCGTCCTGGCACGGGTGGCCGATCAGGGATCTCGGCTTTCAGCCGTGCGATGGGCGCAGGAACACTGCGTGGCGGAAATACTCGGATTGGACGAAGTTTCGGAAAAGGAGCTTTATCAGGCTCTTGATTGGTTGGCCACGCATCAGGACAAGATCGAAAAGAAGCTCTTCAGACGATACGCTAAGGAGAAAGGCGCTCCCAATGTGCTTATTCTGTATGATGTGACAAGTGTGTACCTGGAGGGTGAACACCACGAATTGGGGAAACATGGATACTGTCGTGACAAGAAGAAGGGCAAAAGGCAGATCGTAGTAGGGCTCTTGACCTCTGCCGATGGGGAACCGCTGTCAGTGAAGGTCTTTGAGGGAAACACCACTGACCCGGAGACCGTGTCCTGCCAAATAGAGACCCTCAAGAGGCGTTTTGGCGTAGAGGACGTGGTATTTGTCGGTGACCGAGGGATGGTGAAGAGCAAAGGAAAGAATGCGCTTAAAGAAAGCGGGTTCAAGTACATAACGGCCCTGACCAACCCACAGGTTAGAAAGCTCCTCAAAGAAGGGGTAATCCAGTTGAACCTTTTCGACGAAACGGTCTGTGAGGTCCAACACGGGAATCTTCGGCTCGTACTCCGAAAGAACGAGAAGGTGTATCGGAAGGAGCAAGTCCGCAAAGAAGACAAACTGCGACGGCTCACGGAATTGGTCGAGGCCCGCAACACCTTTGTGTCTACTTCCAAACGAGCCGAACCTGCAGCCGGTCTCAGGCAGATGGTAAGTTGGGCTAAGCGCCATAAGATCTCTTCATTTGTCGCCATGTCTCTTGAAGACGGCCGGATCGTGCTGACGGTGGACGAAAGCGCAAAGACCGCAGCCGGCCTGCTTGACGGATGCTATGTAATGGAGACTGATGTTGCTCAGGAGATGATGGATGCAAAGACCGTCGATGAGCGGTATCGTTCGCTTCAGAAGGTGGAACGGAACTTCCGGACCATGAAAACCGGATTCCTGGAAATCCGACCCCTCTTTCTCCGCAATGCCGGTCGCACACAGGGCCACGCTCTGGTGTCCATGCTTGCCTTGAAAATCGTTCGCGAGATGGAAGAGCTCTTGAAGAATTCTCCCGCCGACACCGGCCCGTCAGATGCTCTTATGAGTCTTTCCCGCTGGTGCTTCCTGAAGTACAACACCGGCAACCTCTCGTTTCTTCGCGTGCAAAAACCGGACCAACGACAGGTGTCCATCCTCAACGCTCTCGGCATACGCCCCCCTCATCATTCGTCATCCCCGGAACCGTTGACAGAAGAATAATCCCTACGTCGGAATATATTGACATGTCCTATCAAATAGTTAAACGAATTGCTTCGTCCTAATTAGAGGCGAAGATCCGTCTGACGGCGGTTATCGTGATCCCTCCTGATGACAGGGCAAACAGGCCCTGTACGTGCTTGGGGCGACAGCTCCGTTTAAGCTGCCGCCCTCTTTATGTACCAAGCCGAAACCCCACGGTTCAAAGGTCCATCTATTCCGAAAACCTCCCCGCCCAGTCTCACTTATTCTGAGAAATCTACCCCTTTTCCGACCATCTAATACGAGACCCTACAACACTCGATGAGGTTCTGAGACGTCTGGGAGGCTGAAACACGCTCTGAGCCGTTGCGTGATCGTCCGGTGAACTCTTCATCAGAAGCCCGCACCCGTCGGCGAGGGATCTTTCCGTGGTATGCCCTACCATAAGATCCCATAT
>JAZDOF010001046.1:0-2715 GCA_043799015.1 Pseudomonadota bacterium
CACCAGAAAAAGCAGGAATATTATGAATGACCACGCGAGAAACAGATAGATAAACACGGCTTTGAGCCGCCCCACATCCGAGAATTCCACGAAAGGCCAGTTCATCAGAACGACGCACAAACAGAACAGTAAGGCGTGGAACTCCTTCTGCCTCAAAAGGGCCCCGAGTCTCTCCATGGGGTCGCCTCCCGGTTCACTGAGTTGCCGACGCGAATCGTTGCCGTGCATGGGCGACAGGTCGGCCCATACACGGCGGATGCGGATTGCCTTTACGTTATCCTATTCCAGGGTCTGCGAATTGCCTTTCGGGACGTGACCGGCAGCCCCCCCATCATTCGGGAGGGCCAAGCCGGAAATGCCGATCCATTTTCAGACGTGCCGGCTAGCGCTTGCCGTAACCGATACCCTTTACGGCCTCGCCGATCTCGTCCAGAGATGCGGGGTCGTCTATGGTCGAGGGCACCGAGTAGGATTCGCCGTCGGCTATCTTTCTCATGGTAGCTCGCAGGACCTTGCCCGATCGCGTTTTCGGAAGCCGCTTCACCACCGTAGCGGTCTTGAATGAAGCCACGGCACCGATGTCGCCTCTTACCATCTGGACCAGTTCCTTGACTATGTCCTCGTGAGGCCTTTCGACGCCTGCCTTGAGCACCACGAACCCAACGGGGACCTGGCCCTTTAGGTCATCGCCGGCTCCCACGACCGCGCATTCCGCCACATCCACGTGCCGGGCCAAGACCTCTTCCATGGACCCGGTGGAGAGCCTGTGGCCCGCAACGTTGATGACGTCGTCTATGCGCCCCATGACCCACACGTAACCGTCCTCGTCGATATGGCCGCCGTCTCCGGTCAGGTAGTATCCCGGGTACGGGTTCATGTAGGATTCCAGGAACCGCCCATCATCGTTCCACAAAGTCGGAAGGTTTGCCGGAGGCAAAGGAAGCTTGACGACGATGACTCCGTTGGTGTTGGGCGGTACCTCTTCCCCGCTTCCGGCATCCAATATCTTGACGTCATACCCGGGCATGGGTTTGGTAGCTGACCCCGCCTTAACGGGGAACAATTCGAGGCCCATGAAATTGCCGCATATGGCCCAGGCCGTCTCCGTTTGCCACCAGTGATCTATTACCGGCTTCTTGAGGAGGTCGGTGGCCCAAAAATAGGTGTCCGGGTCTGTGCGCTCACCGGCAAGAAAGAGGGTCTGAAACCTCGACAGGTCGTATTTCTTCAGAAACTCTCCCCCGAAATCCTCTCGCTTGATGGCTCTAATGGCTGTGGGGGCCGTGAAAAGGGCTTTCACCCCATGTTCGGAAATGACCCTCCAGAAAACCCCCGGATCAGGCGTGCCGACCGGCTTTCCTTCGAAGACTATGGTGGTGGCTCCCCTAAACAGGGGCGCATAGACGATATATGAGTGCCCGACGACCCAGCCTACGTCCGAAGCGGCCCAATAGACTTCGCCCGGGTCTATGTTGTAAATGTGTTTCATGCTCCAGTTCAAGGCCACGGCGTGTCCGCCGTTATCCCTGACGATACCTTTGGGGCGGCCTGTGGTGCCTGACGTATAGAGGATGTAGAGGGGGTCCGTCGCTTCGACCACGACACAATCCGCAGGTTGTGCGGACGCCTCCTGCTCGGCCCAATCCTGGTCCAAAGCAGGGTCGAGTTCCGCGACGGCCATGGGGCGTTGCAGAATAACTCTCTTTTCGGGCTTATGGCTCGCGATGTCGATGGCCTGATTTAACAGCGGCTTATACGGTATTACTCTTTGACCCTCGATACCGCATGAAGCCGAGAGGATTACCTTGGGCTTCGCATCGTCTATACGCACTGCAAGCTCAAGCGGCGCGAACCCCCCGAAAACCACCGAATGGATGGCCCCGAGTCGCGCGCAAGCCAGCATTCCCATAACCGCTTCAGGAATCATGGGCATGTAAAGGAGCACGGTATCGCCCTTTTCCACTCCCAGCCCTTTCAAGAAGCCCGCGATCCTGGAAACCCGGTCCTTCAGCTCGGCATAGGTGAAGGTTCGAATGGAATTCGTTACCGGACTATCATAAATCACCGCCAACTGGTTCCCGCGTCCGGCCTCCACATGCCTGTCCACCGCGTTGTAGCACGTATTGAGCCTACCTCCGGTGAACCAACGGTAAAATGGCGGATTCGACTTGTCCAACACCTGGTCCCACTTCTTGTCCCAACTGATCTCCTCAGCCGCTCTGCCCCAGAAGGCATCCGGGTTTTCCAGGGACTCCCTGAAAGCTTCCTCATACTTCATGTTCGACCTCAGCTTCTATGATTGCTTCGTTGTTTAGCAGGCCCTTTACCGACCGCTATATAGGGACGCCCCGCGACGGTGTAACGTTCAGGCCCGGTTCGAGCCGAAACGGTACTCGGTCGCGGTTAGCCGACCTTCAACGCATATGGCCGTAACTAAAGCGGACGTTCGTGTCCCGTTTTCCGTTAAGTGAAGTCTATTTCCAGCTATAGGAGCATATGAAGGAGTAAGATCCGGTTTAACCCACCCGGTCCTCGTACCTGGACGAGAGACCGATGTCAGGCGTTGCACGTGCCGTGGACGGCAATTAATAATACTTGCAGGTTTGGCTTATGTTGGCAAGTTTTCTTTCTGGGATGGATCATTCGGTAGTCGGAACGAAGCCGGCGTGCTTGTGGGAATAGTTATTCCAGGCTGGTGTTTTACGGGATATTCAT
>JAZDOF010001062.1:0-6599 GCA_043799015.1 Pseudomonadota bacterium
ACCGTATCAAGGCTGGTGGGCTCTTACGGCGATGAAATCGCGGAGAAAACCGCCGAAAAAATGGGCCTGCAATTCGTCGGTCGTACGGGTTTGCACGAATTGGCCATGAGTTGCGATCCGGAGTACAGCGAAGCATGTACGCTATATGAAACGGAACACGGCCCCGGATTTTTCGAGCGTCTCTTTTTCGACAGGCCAGCTCACAGGAGTCTTTTCGAGGCACTGACCTTTGAACAGGCGAGCCGCGGCAACGTGGTCATGGTCGGTCGGGGAGCTCAAATAGTGCTGCACGATCTTCCCGGCGTTTTCTGTGTGGGCGTTATCGCTTCCAGCGAAGTGCGAGTCGAGCGAATCATGCAGAGGATGAGCATCCCCCGTAAGGAGGCCGAGTACTATGTGGACAAATACGATGGTGAACGCATCAAGCTTATCAAGATGATCTTCGAGAAAGACCCCACGGACTTGTTGCTCTACAATCTCGTGATCAACACCAACCGCTACACCGCGGACAACGCGGCGGACGTAGTCGTAAACGCCATCGGAAAAATGGAAAGGGAACCCAACGGTAAGGACTTGGCGGAGCAACTGAAGAGCAAAGCTCTTGCCAAGAGAATTGAGGCCCTGGTGAGGAAGAAACTGACCTCCGCGGTGGCTCGCCACGTGGAGATCGATGGCGACCCCGGCGGCACTATACGCATATCCGGGCACATTGGCGAAAAGGCCGACAAGGGGCGTGTGGAAAAGATCGTTACCGAGTACCCGGGAGTTACAAAAGTCGAAGACACCCTGAAGGTAACGGATCTCACTTTTCGCGTATAGGCGCTCAAGGATCGGTCATGGAGTCATGTCGGAACCTGTTCAGATCGTCATAGGCCTTTTCTTTCTTGCCGGCATCTTCGTGATGACTCGGTACGTGGCAGCCATGCAAATGAAGCGGGCCACCGGCAGGATTATTCGCGACCTGCAGGACAGGGAGGCGATCGATCCCATCACCGCGGTGGAATTGCCTTATGTCGAGCCTAACCCGTTGCGCATAGGGATGCGGAACTACCACTCCAAGGCGGTTGAGTACATGACCGGCGAAGGCGTGGTTGGAAAAACCGTCGGCGGCAAGTACTATCTACGGGTGGAGAGTTCACGCATTCAAGCTCCGGGTTCCGACGGACAGGAACGCAAATCGCCGACATAATTCGAGTGCGCGCCTACTTATAGCAGGGGATAGTCTCATCCAAGCCGGTGAACATGGAGGCCTGCGGGGATGGGCGGGAGGGGATACCTGCGCCCCCTGCCTCTTTAACACTTTCAGCAATCGCAATGGAAGTCAGGTTATGAACATGCGCGTTCAGATATTTGCCACATGTTTGATCGATACCTTCTTCCCCGAAACAGGAGAATCCACAATACGACTCCTGCGGGATTTCGGGGTCGAGGCGGTGTTTCCCAAAGGCCGAACGTGTTGCGGAAAGCCGGCGGACAGCGGTGGTTACTCACGGGAATCCCGCAAAGCCGCGGAACACTTCATCTCGGTATTTCAAGGAAGCGATCCGATAGTGATACCGTCAGGTTCCTGTGCGTCTATGGTCAAGAATCACTACAGGAGTCTGTTTGCCGATGACCTGCGTATGCAGCAAAAGGCCGAGGCCGTAGCGACCCGCACGTACGAACTGACTCAGTTCCTCGTCCACGTACTCAAGGCGCATGAACGGGGCTTTGCCGGAAACGGCAAGTTAACATACCACGCTTCATGCCAATTGACTCGTGAGCTTGGCGTACGTGAGGAACCGCTTCTTCTTATTAAGTCCCTTAGAGGAGCCGAATTTGTGCCGCTGCCCGACGCGGACCGTTGTTGCGGATTCGGGGGAATCTTCATGGCCAAGCTCCCCGAGGTATCCATGGCGCTTGCCGACGAGAAGCTGGACTCCATTTTGAGCACGGGTGCGGACACGGTCACGGGATGCGACCATGGTTGCCTGATGAATATCGCCGATGCGGTAAAGAGAAGGGGCGCAGCCGTGAAGGTCAAACACTTGGCTACAGTCCTTGCGGAGGGGTTGCGATGAACTCGTCACGTGTAACCATACCTTTTCGGACCAATGCCGCCGCGGCGTTGCGCAATTCTACGCTTCGCGCGGCCATGCGAAATGCGGCCGAGACGTTTACCAAAAAACGCGCGGAAGCCGTTTCGTCCGCTCCGCTTGAAGAATGGCGTGATGCCGCCTCCGCCCTTCGGATGGAAGCCTTGGACAACCTGCCGGATTACGTTGATCGCTTTGCACGGAACGCGACCAAGGCGGGCGCGGTTGTGCATCGGGCCAAGGATTCTCAGGCCGCCCGGGAAATCGTGGGGTATGTGCTCAAGGATCGAGGCGTCGATAAGGTGGTGAAATCCAAGTCGATGGTGAGTGAAGAAATCCACCTCAATCCTTATCTCGAAAACCTAGGGATCAGGGTGGTGGAAACGGACTTGGGCGAATACATCATCCAGATCGCGGGCGAAGGTCCGTCTCACATCATCGTACCCGCCATCCATAAGGATCGAAGACAAGTCGGTAAGCTGTTTGCCGAAAAGATCGGGTGCGATTACACCGACGATCCCGCGGCACTCACCAAGATAGCCAGGAAAGTGCTGAGAGAGGAATTCCTCTCGGCTCCCGCGGGAATATCCGGCGCCAACTTCGCGGTAGCCGATTCGGGAAGTATCGTCATATTCACCAACGAAGGCAACGGCCGGATGGTTACCACCCTTCCGCCGCTTCACATCGCCGTGCTGTCCATAGAAAAGATGGTGCCGTCCCTGGCCGACTTGCCGAAGCTTATGCGCCTGCTGCCGCGATCCGCAACCGGGCAAACGCTCACCACCTATATGTCCGTTATAACCGGCACACGGATGGAAGGCGAATCCACCGGCGCACGGGAACTGCACATCGTGCTGGTTGATAACGGTCGTTCCACAATTGTGAACGGGGAATTCCGGGAGATGCTCAAATGCATCCGTTGCGGCGCGTGCCTCAACGCGTGTCCGGTTTATCGTGTCGTCGGGGGACACGCGTACGGTACAACCTATCCTGGGCCTATGGGCATCGTGCTCACTACCCTTCTCGATGGAATGGAAAAGGCGAACTCGTTGCTGGATGCCACGACCCTATGCGGCGCGTGCGGTGACGTGTGCCCGGTGAAAGTACCCCTTCCCGCCTTGTTAAGGCGTTTGCGAGAAGTGAGAGCCCTGAACGGACTCACGCCGGCCCTTGAGAAGGGGGCTATGAAAGGGTTTGGTCTTGCGGTGCAGTCCGACGCGTTGTTTTCTCTCGGACGGACGGTTGCGGGGGCGCTCCTGCCCATCGCGGCAAAAATAGATCCAAGCGGGCCTGCCGGCCGCTTGCCGAACCGCAGGAACCGACAATAGAGAGACGGACTTGGGCATTGATTCAATCAGCTAGGTAAAACGGGCACTTCGTATGCTACGGCTCAATCGGAGAGATTCAACAATGAGCAACGAATCGGTCATAGACCGTTTCATGACGAACGCGGCCAAAGTGTCTGCGGAATCTGTTCGCGCGACCGACATCGACTCTTTCAAAGCCGCGGTGGAAAACATCGTGCGGGGTTGCTCTTCGGTCTATTGCCCCGAGGTAACCGATGCGGAGCGCCTGGCCGCGACGGTTGTCGGGGCTGAACGTCGGGAGCCTGATTACACGCGTGCAGCCCTATGCCTGGACGAGGTTTACGGCGCGGTGGCTGAAACAGGCAGCCTGATTTGTTCCAGTGGTGGTGGAGGACCCGTACAGGCAGGGCTCACGGCGTCGCACCACGTAGCGATCCTACGTTCCGAAAAGGTTTACGAGACGCTTGACGATTTCTTCGCACATCAGGGGGATTCACCTCCGACGAACATCACCCTTGAAACGGGGCCCAGCCGAACCGCGGACATCGAACTGACCCTAACCATCGGGGTGCACGGTCCGGAACGATTGAGCGTGATTGTCCTGTAAACATGGGCCTGTTATACTAACTACGATTCGGGTTCACGGAGGTAGTCCGGATGATTCCAGGAAGGGCCGGTGCGCTTGTCTCATGTGTGCTCATGGCTTCGGTCGCATGTGTAGCGTTGTGTCAAGCGCAAGATGTAGGACTTTGCGGACATATCAAGAGCCATCTCTTGAAAATCGATCAAATATCAATATACACATTCGGCAAGGAAAGAGACGACAAGATCGCCGAGGCGCAAACGGAATTCCGTAACCTCTTGACCAAATCGAACTATGCTCTTTCGGCCCAATTGGAAGAGCTTGTCAACAAATACGTTAGCCTGACCGCCTATGGCCACGACAGGATGAGGAAAGGCGACTCCAGGTTGCTGGTGATGGCGCGGGAGACTCAGGACAAGATCAAGGCGCTGTGCCCATGGGACTAGTGTGGCTTTTTGGATTTGCCTTCACATCATCACTCGGTTTTCAATTTCCGTGTGGTGACATGTCGCGGGCGATCATCTGCAAGTCTCATGATGACGCGGTTCCATGAGACCGGGTTTTCTTAAGTCAACGGCATTGGCTTTCAGCACGGGGACCGGAATCGGTTGCCTCCCGAGATGCCTGTCTTGGCCCCAAAGCGGTGAGCCCAGCTGCACAGCGCTATGTGAAGGCGTATTGTGAATCAGGCTCCCAGAATCAAGAGCTTCCCGGACCTCGTACGCATGGAGGTGGTCGCAGCCGCTCTGAGCCTTCTTGCCGCATGTATGCTTTCGGTGTTGTGGGACGCGCCCGTCCAGGGCCCGGCGGACCCGGAGGCGGTTCCGGCCGTTAATGTCAAAGCCCCTTGGATTTTCGTCGGTATACAAGAGCTGTTGCGATACATGCCTCCGTTCATCGCCGGGATCGCGATTCCCGCGTCGGTTGTAATTTTCCTTTCCGCCCTGCCCTACATCGGCACCATTCGAGGTAAGCCTCGACGTGGAATGTGTCTTCTGTTCTTCGGCGTTATCGCGGCATGCGTCGCACTGACGATCGTCGGGCTGTACTCATGAGCAGCCCCGCTCCTTGGTTCCGTCCGACCCTCGCCCTTATCGCAATTGGATTCATCGCGCTGTTCGTTCTCATCGATCGTAGAAATCGCGACCCCGAATGGGAGAAATATCAGGTGAGGGGCAGGGAACTCGCTTTGGAGCGTTTGGAGAAGGACATCGCGGCAGAGGCTGACCCGGAGCGAAGGAAGAAGCTCACTCAAGAGCAACAGGTCATCCGGAGCATGTCTCCCCGCGTCATCGAAGTAAGGCCGTTCGACGGGAAGCTCGGGACTGAACGGTGCCTCACCTGCCATTTCGGCATCGAGGACACCTCGCCGGCACATCCGAACTCGGTCTTCGGATGTGTGATCTGCCACGGGGGAAACGGCCCGGACTTGACGGTCGCGGGGGCCCATTTGGGTCTTCGCGGAGGACGAAACCCCTCCCGATTGGAATTCGCATCGGTAAGCTGCGGCAGGCCGCGCGGCGAGATCGGCTCGTGCCACTCGGAGCGTGAGGACCATCTGTTGAACCGCGCCGATAATGTCCCACGGTCGCTTATGGCCACCAACCGCGGCATTTTCTCGGTGCTGCGCTTTCAGTGGGGATTGACGGACGGCACGACCCCCAAATACGGCATCCGACCCGTGTCCGACGGAAAAACGCAACTGGAGGCCATTCCCCCCGAATACGAGCCCAACGGCGATTTCAATCTTGCGGCAAGCCATTTTCGCAAATTCTGTGCCGTGTGCCACCTATGGACGTCTTCCCATCGTGAAGTCATAGGAAGGTCCGAAGGATGTGCCGCGTGTCATGCCGATTACGGCAGCGGCAAATACCAAGGTGGCGATCCTACCGTGAAGCGTGACGAGCCGGGCCATGCGGCCCGCCACACTCTTACCAACCGCATTTCCAACGACCGTTGCCGAGCGTGCCACAACAGAAGCGCCCGTGTGGGCCTCAATTACCACGGAGAGATGGAAAGCGCTCAGTACGGCACGCCTTTCATGAGGGGCGGACTTAACGACGCGACGCTCAGCGACGATAGATTCGTGCTCAGGCTCGTGCCCGACGTTCACCATGAGAAAGGCATGGGTTGCATAGATTGCCATACCGGGCAAGACACCATGGGTGACGGCACCATCCACGCGCACATGGAAGACCAAATCGAAATAAGATGCGAAGACTGCCACGGAACGGAATCGGAACATCCGAAGGCCGTCACCGTCGGGAAACATGATCCGTTCATTCGCACCATCGCCCGGTCTTCACCCTTCCTGAAAATCAGCGAAGGCGACCGAGTCTTTCTCACGTCCAAAGGCCGGCCCATGCCCCACGTCCGTTTGACCCCCAAGGGAGCGGTGCTCACGAGCAAGGTTACCGGTAAGGAGCACCCCGTATCCGTGATAGCCGGAAAGAAGACCCATGGGATACGCGGTCACGAACGCCTTGAGTGCGACGCTTGCCACAGCGCCTGGAGCCCTCAATGCTACGGGTGTCATCAAGTGCTCGATTTCCGGCACAACGGTCTCGACCACCTATCCAAGAAGGAGACGCCGGGGCGATGGGCGGAGGGACGGGGATATTTCCGGTACGCTCG
>JAZDOF010001079.1:0-4071 GCA_043799015.1 Pseudomonadota bacterium
ATATGGCGCCGGGTGGAATACCCTCGGCGTCAACCTGATCGGGATTGAACCCGCCGAGGCGTTCGGCGACCCCGATATAGCCGTTGCCGTGGGCTGTACGGGTGTACCGACTGCAGAAACATTCGGAGCGCTTACGATTAGTGTTGTGAGCACTCCGAAGGGCGTGGGAGGCGGATCTTGGGAGTTTGAACCGTATCGCGATTACGAGTCTGAGCGTCGCGAATCCATATTGCGCGACGATGAAGAAGTAATGGAACTGCTGGCAATGATATTGCCAATCACATTGGATTGACATCATGACGACTTTAACCGACTGTTTGAATATTCACCTCGATTCCAAAGATGATGAATATATTCGCGCGATGGTAAGGCATCGGGCTGCGGAAATGGCCGGCGGGAAGCGCGTATCTCTTGCCATCGGCCTCAAAGCCGTCAATGATATTATCGCTGAATTTAATGCCGATAGTGAGTCTATCCGAGATCAGTTGAAACAGCTGGTACCCCTCAAGGGCGTGCAGATGTATGGCGCCGTACATCCTGAAGATGAATGGAATTCATCTGTGATGGATGATGCTATACGGGAAACATGGAAGAAACGAGTGGAGGATTACAATGAACAACAAGGAACTGTACGAGAAAACGGGGCTGTTAGGCGTGCCGATGGTACACGTGGAGAGCAAGACACAGAGGTATCATATCCCGGCGGATTACAACTTAGACGGCTCTTTGACGAAAACGTGCGCGGACTTGGCGAAGGGTTTGAGCGGGAAGCATGGGAAGGTGTTGTATTTGATGCCGCTTTCGGAGAAACGACAGAATTCAAAGTAGCCCGGAGACATTTCGCTTCATTTGGATACACTGCCGTTCCAATGTCTCGCGTAGTTTGGGGAGGATCAGTCAACCCAGCGACGAAGACCGCATTTATCGGAGAAATGAGCGGAGACCGCTTTGCCTATTTCATGTCGCACGAAACAAGTCACGTCCTGAGTGATCAAGGAAATGAGGCGGTCACTAAAATAAAGGCGAACATCAACCAGCGGCACCCTGATTTCATTGCGTTGAAAGAAAGAGTTCCCCTTATCCAAGAGTTTTTGAGGGACGAGGTGGCAGCAACCCTTGTCGGGGGGTGGGATAATTTCCGCAATGTCCTGAAGGGTCCGGAGGAATATGACGACGCCAATATCAAAGACGCCCGTACCGCCTCGTTGGGGAAGGGCGTGGAGATGTATATGGCGGAGGTGGGGGTCACGTCCGCCCAAGACACCGCCTACCTGAAGGCTATAGAATCCGGTGACATGACCACCGCCCAGAAGATGGTGGACGAGGCGGCGAAGAAGTGGCAAGCGTATGATACTTTCGTGTCTCCTCGTAAGAAATTATTTCATGGCACGAGGGAAAACTTTACTGTCTTTGATCTCGATGCTGAAATGTCAAACATTGGACCAGACTCGGGCGTTGGCTTTATGTTTACTGAGCGACGCACGACTGCCGAATCCGTTGCGCGAAGATTCGCACGGGGCGAAGGAGCAGGTGGGGGCCGTGTAGTAACTGCTTATCTGAAGATAAAAAATCCGATGGAGTTTGATGGACAAGAGGACTGGTTTGATTACGTCCGAGGTTTTGCTTCTCCTGAAGATGTGCGTGTTGACATCCGTGATGCCGGAAATGATGGCGTAGTAGTTTGGAACGCGGATGTTGGCCGCGGTGTTGAAAAGGAAGCCACAGAACATTGGTGGATCGCGATTGACCCGACTCAGATCAAGTCCGCTGACCCCGTAACCCGTGATGACAAGGGCAACATCATCCCCCTGTCTGAGAGATTCAGGGAAGGCCCGGATATAAGATACGCAACAGGTGCAGCAGAAGTCACCATGCCGACCCTCGCCGACGTTCAATCCATCTTCAAGGGCCAGGAGGTCATTCAGCCCGGCGGTGAGAATTCCCCCATCTATGTCAAGACACGGGGTGGGAAGTACCTCACCATCGAGACCGTGAATCAGATCAACCCGAATGAGGTGGAGTTCGAGTATTCGCACGGCGAGAAATACAACCCGAAGACGATGCAGATTACCGGGGCGTACGGGGATGGGACCGTTCGGTTGGTGCGCGACAAGGCCGGGAAGTGGACGCTTCGCCATGAACAAGTCCATTTCCTCGAAGATGCCGGTATCCTCAACTCCGCAGACATTGCCTTCCTCAGAAGGCATATCAAGGAGCAGGTGAAGGCCGGCAAGATCAAGACCGCAAATAAGAACGACATCGGCGGCTCCGAGGACAGGGCGAACTTTATTGCGGATGCGCTGACGAAGATGCCCAAGGGCCTGGTCGGTCGCGTGATCGTCCGGGTGCGCGAGTTCATCGATCGTCTCGTGAACGCCTTCGGGAAGCGGACTGCGGGCGGTGTGGTGCGGGATATTGAGTCGGGAAAGATATTTGAAGGCAAGGCAACACGGCCGGCGGAGGCTTATTCTGCTGAGACAACCCCGACCCTCGCCGGAGTACGTGAACGGTACGCCATGCAATCCCCTCCCGTCACCAAGGACCCCAAAGCCCTTAATAACTGGCTGAAGGACGACACCGATGCCATTATTCAAACCATCATAAGCAAGTTCCAACGGGAAAGCGGGATGACTTGGACAAAATCGATGCTCTTGTCTCCCGAGTGGTGGGATCATCCGCAGCTTTCGAAGATCGTCAAGCTGTTCACCCGGGACCGGAACGAGATCTATCATGAGACATTCAACGACCTGAACGCAACCGAGCAGCCTTTCGAGACCTACGACACCGTATCAGAAGTTGCGAAGTCTCTCAAGAACAGAGGCTTGACATTGTTCGAACGGTACTCTGGGAAGGTTTCTCCTGAATACCAGCGCCTGCAGGACATTCTCGAAGAGGGAGACACGACATGGAAACGGGATACCGGGAAACCCCTTGACAAGCAAATCAAGGCCTTCGAAGATCACATCAGGAAACAGGGCGCCACCGCGGACACGATCGCGGTTTGGAAACTCTATCGGCAGTCCTACGACAAAGCTCTCGACCTTCAGACACAGCAGATGCGGGACATGATCGATCAGATTTCCGAAGAGGCGGCTTTCAAGGGAATCAGCCCCGCAGACTATTCGGAGCTCTACACCACGCTCAAAGGCGCCCTTGTCATGATGGAGACCTGGAAGGGCTTCTATGCCCCCAGGCTCAGAGAACAAGGCGAATGGAAAGTACAGGCATCGAGGCCGGCAAAAGAGGGGAAAGAATTCTCCCGGGAACACGCGAGATCGGAACTCGCCGCCCGGAGGATAGCGAACCGGTTGAAACGTGAGGGATGGGATATCTACTCTGTCGGGAAGGTGGAGAAACTACCCGAAGACATCTATCAGGACGTAAGCGCAGTAGCCACGGCAAAGCTGATTGACTCCGCGGTGGCGAAAATGCAGGCCGGCGGGGAATCGACGCTTAAATTCAGCGAAGAGGTTTTGCGGGCGGTTGCGGACGAGATCAGGGCAAGAGGTTTCAGAAGCCATATGCTCCACCGCGGGGAATCGGTTGTCAAGGGATACATCGAGGACCCGATAAAAAGACACATTCTTTACTCGAATCAGCTTTCAGGTGGTATCTCAAAGGCCAAAGTCGCAAAACAGGCAATGCTCGAACTGCTTGGTACAAAGGCTGACGGCAAGCAGGTAGGCGGGATCGATGCGGTGAAAGATCCGGAAGCCTATAAGGTCGCCACGAACTATATCCGGGAACAGCTCAGGAATATTGACGCTTCGGATCGGATCATAGGGCTTGCCAAGAGCATAGCGACATTCAAGTTTCTCGGCTTCAATCTTCGGTCCCTGGCCGTCAACGTGACAGCTATGGCGACCACGGCCCCCTCTTCGATTCATCAGTACGCCATGGGTGGCAAGGGCAGCATGTTCGGGATCATGAAGGAACTCGGAATCGCCGGGAAAGACTACGGGGCTTTCATGGCCGGCAGGAAACTGGCAAATACCGACGAGCAGGATTTCCTTGCAGAGGCAAAAAGGAAAGGCTGGGATGATGCCCAGTACACCCGCGAAGCACTGGGAG
>JAZDOF010000024.1:0-4549 GCA_043799015.1 Pseudomonadota bacterium
TCGTTCGAGCCCAACGGCGGCTTGCAGGTCTCTGCTCCCGATCCTCCGTCATGAACCGAGCCCTCCCCCGTCAACGCTTTGCAGCTTGCAGCGCGTAACAGGCTTCCGATCCGTGCCCGCCGACCTTTCCAAGCAACACAAAAAAACCTGCCCCTATTGAGGCAGGGTTTCGTCATTCCTTCGGCCTATCCTTCCTAGAACCACTTTAGCCCGACACGATGCAGCCCCGCTCTCAGCAACACATACCCATAGCCCCAAATCTCGTGTGCCAACTGGAATTTCACGGATCCTCCACGATCAACAGCTTTGACGCTGCCTGGAACGAATTCTATCTTCCCCCCTCCAAGTAGAACCTTATAGGTTATTTCGGGGCAAATGTCGAATCGTGCGGAACTGGTTCCCAGTGCCTGAATGTATATACGGTCGAATGCCCTGAATCCGTATGTCGTGTCCGTGATCTTTTCGTGGAGGAGCCAAAATGTGAGCTGGCGGTATATGGCTTGATATACGCGGTATTTAATCGGTAGCACGCGGTAATCCTCTTCCCTCTCATAGCGGGTACATTGCACCAATTGCGCCCCGTTTCGCAATAACTGGAGGAATTTGGGAAGAAGCGCTACAGGGTCGTGGCCGTCCGATGACACCAGGCAGCAGTATCGTCCGTTTGAGTACGCCATTGCGTACCGGACCATGGAGCCAAACCCCCTACGGAGACGTTTTCGGGCAAATACCCTGATACGCATCGCAGGATACTTAGCTGAGAGTTCTTGAGCTACTTCAAGAGTCCGGTCGGCGCTTTCATCGTCGACTATCAGCGTCTCCACGTTGAGGGACGAATGGGTCACCACGTCATTAAGCGACCCTATGGTTTCCGGAAGCCTTCGCTCGTCATTGCGGCAGGGGACTATTATGCTCAACTCCACCATGTTCACCTCTCTTCAACTATCCACGGGTTCCAGAATCGGGCGGGAAAGCGAATGTCGTCATCGATGGAGTCTTGGAGGAGAGCAGTGGAAAAGAACATAAGCCTTGCTTCGTCCGTAAGCGACATGAACCCATTTACGTATCCCGCCGGAACGTATACTACGGAAGGCCGCTTGTCCGTCAATACAAAGCGGTTTATCGCCAAGTCCGGAGATGGGGTTTCCCAATTGTCGATCTTAACACAACAAACCAGGAATGCGCCCCGAACCGACATTACATATTTCGATTCATGACGGTGTCCGTGCCAGGCCCTGACGAAGCCGCGTCCATGGTTGGAAACCGTGTAAAACCGTTTGACATCCTCGAACCTAAAATCATTCACAAAACCGACCTCGCCGCGATCGTCGACGGCGATACCGCCCTGCAGTACTATAGGATCTTCTTTCATGCCTAATCATTCCTGAGAAAAGTAGGGATCTCTCGCCCTAAGGGTGAGGAGTTGTCCATCAGTAAAGGTCTCAAGAAATCGGCGTTCGAATAACGCGCCGCGCATACATCTCGAATTCTGCCATCTTCCACCAGCGCCTTGATTTCGAGTATCCCTTCATCCATGCTGCGCGTAGGTGAAAACCCGAACGCATCCCTGGCCTTCTGGTCCGTTACTTGGTAATTTCGCGCATCCTGGAACTTCAATTCGGTCACTTCCACTCGTACGCCCGGAACATGCCTTGCCACCGCTGAGGCTACGTCTACGATTCTGGCGTTCTCGTAGCACAAATTGAAGACCCCCTCATGCGGAGACCCGAGATTCTTAACAACGGCTTGCGACACGTCGCGAACATGCAACATGGGACGATACTGGTCCCCTCCGTAAACACTTATTCGTTGGAACATGCAGGCTTTCATGGTCAGCAAATTAACCACAAGATCCAACCTAATTCTTGAGTACGTGTCCCCCAGACCGAAAATGGTTCCAAGGCGGAACGATACCCCGCCAGCCTCGGAGATGATCCTCTCCGCCTCCAATTTCGTCTTGGCGTATAGTGAAAGTGGAGATACCGGGGCCTGTTCGTCCAAGATGCCATCCTGCGCGCCATAGACGGAACAAGTGGACATGAATACTACTCGCCGGTCGAAACTTCGCACGAGATGTCGCACAGTTCCAAGATTTATCTCTTCAGTAAGCTGTGGATTGAGCGCACAAGCCCCGTCACCCACTAAGGCGGCCAACCATACCACTACGTCGGCCCAGTCCAGGTGGGGCTGAAGCCGCCTTGCATCGCGGACATCCCCGAGAGCGAACTCCACCGGTTTAAGGAACCGTTCTTCATATACCAAGCTGTCATAGACGCGAACAGCGTGCCCCGCAGCCATCAACTCATCCGTCAGCCAGCCTCCGATGTACCCGGCTCCTCCCACGACCAATACGTTGATACTCACTACTGTTCCTTCCTACCGGCATGATTTGCCTCACTATATCAAAAATGGGGAGCGGCGTCAACGGCGGTGTCCGGCAATATGGCCTTGCGCCCCATAAACAGCGACGGAAGGCAAGGTAGGATCCCCGATCCGGTAGAACGTGAGGCCTTTCCACCTCGTACTTCCTTACCGCCTTCTTCCCCGGCCCCTTCACTCCGATTCCTTCATAATCGTAAGTCGAGTGCATGACGCTGCAACATAGGACTTGCGGCCGGCCGGGCACTGGGTCGAGTCTGCGTCCCATGTGGGTGCACCGGTTGGAGAAACAATGGTATTCGTCATCGTCGCCGAGGACGATGAGTATGGGAGTACCAAGCCCGTTGCCGTCGAGGCACACCGCGCCGCCCGGCGCCTGGAGTTCGAAGACGTCCGCGAGTTTGACCGTCACCTTGTTGTCTCGGTACTGCCAAAGGGTGGGGCTGAGCGGTTTGGTCCGGCATATGCAGGCCAAAGCCTTCAGAAAATCACCGACGACGGACATCAGGGGTCCTCCATTACAAGCGGTCAGCAGCGGAGGTCGCGCCTGAAGCACCGCGCATGCGGGCCACCAAAGAAGGGGGCCGACGATCCGACTTCGGGTTCCCCACTTTCCCGGTCACCAGGAAAGAAGAATTCACCGCAGAGTACGCAGAGAACGCGGAGAGAAAGACAGAATGAAAACAGAGACATTGGCCGACTGAATCTGAAATCGGTGGCGCTCGTCTTTAATGCCGAGCCCACCAAACGCAAGACCTCATGTGTGAGAAACACGGCGAAAAAAGATTCCACCGCGCATACTGCGACCTCCGCGGTGAACGCTTACGAGCGACGAGACGACCCGCCCCCTTTACAAAACATCGAGGGCCGTTAAGAACTCATCTCTCCGAATACGTGCCTGCGTAAGTATCGTACGCAAGGTCGATCCTTTGATCCTGCGGTGATTGGGTATGGTCATTGGTGTCCGCGTCCCATCCGCATTATCACGAAGCAGCGCAACATGGTTACCCCTCCGCACGACTTGGAACCCGAGATTTTCCATTGCCTTTATGACGTGTTCGACGGGGACATCGACAGGGAACTTGGCAGTCACACGGCGACTCCCGTCTCGGCAATAAATACCTCCAACGCCGAAGACGCCTCATCAAGAACCTCCGGACCGAACGTCTCCATGTGAAATTCTATTGCCGAGGTTACATCATGCAGCGCCTCTTCATAAGTGTTGCCTTGACCCACGACGACCCCTTTCAATCCAACGGGATAGGCAACGTAGCCGTCTGAATGCTTTTCCACGACAATCTTGAGGCTCTTGATCATCTTGAACTCCTGCAGCAAGCGAATCACAACGAGAACCCAGGGCCTGCCAGCCTCTCATCGGGGCTCGTCCTCCCTGGCCGGGACGGTTCGACCTACTTCCTTGGTCAGCCGGCTGATGATGTGTCGCTCTATCTCGATCAAGGCCCGAGCGACGTCGGTCCGCGCGTGTGACGCAAGCTCCGCGACGGCCCTCTTTTTTGTGATTATGCCCTCTCCAACCATCGCCAACTCGAAATCGGGTTTCATTTCCACCCGAGAGGCCACCAAGTCCCAGATCTGATCCGGGGTCAAATCATCGAGGCTCAGGGCCTCTTTGGCGGCCGGTTCACGACTCAACGCCTCCAGGTCTCGGAGGGTAAGTTTTGTTGACCCGTCCCGCGCGAACGTGACGGGCATGTCCCATTGGTCGTCCGGAATGGGAATCGACATGAATCACCTCCGGGGGGCTATGTTCGTCGGCATCCGGGCCGGTATGTTACCAACGCATATTCGAGTTTTCTCTTGTTACTGGACCAGATTCGGCCGGTTGCCACAGTCCCGGCCGCGCTCCGAATTAACGGCCCTTGATCCATGATAACCCTCATCGCACCGCGCCGGCATGGTTGGAATCCGCCGGGGAGACCCTCCCTTTGTAAATTGCGTTCGGGGGGGAAGGACCTTCTTGAAAGATGGTCCTTCCCCCGGACCCCCATCCCCTAGAACTTTTAAGTGATTGCGGCTTCCGCCGGTTTCCGCTCTTGTATCTACCCTACCGCTACGACCTTCAAATCGTCCCGGATATCCTGGAGTCTATCCATATCTCCTTCGGAAAGATCCTGTTCCAGCTCAACGAGATGACGCTTCAAACGTGCCA
>JAZDOF010000027.1:0-6367 GCA_043799015.1 Pseudomonadota bacterium
TCCTGAAAGACCTCTGGAGCCAACAAGGCGTGGAACCAAACGAATACCATGACGTCACATTGCACATTTCGGAACAAGTGCGGGAACTGATGGCCCAACGAATGATCCTGGTCGAGGACTTGGAACAGGTGATCCGATGGGCCGAACTCACCGGGACCAAGCTCCAGCGTAAGAATACCGGGCATTTCCTCGCACATTTCAGACCGGGAACGGTAACCTACTGGGTGGAATACTCCCCCGAGGATGACGGGTTCGTTGTCCATAACGCGTACAGCCATCGGATGGAGCTCCTGGAGGAACTCAAATCGTGAGCGATGATATCGACGTAAGCGAAGCTGGAGAGTGGTCCTGCGGCAAGTGCGGGGGATCTCTTGAGACTTCCAAGGTGGAAGTGGCGTACATGGGAAGCAAATACCCGGTGGATCTGCCCAGATGTCCGTCTTGCGGGCTTGTCTTCATTCCTGAGCGGCTGGCGCTCGGCAAGATGGCTCGGATCGAGCAACTACTGGAAGACAAATAGAGCGTGTTGACGTCATACGAAAGAAAACGCGAAGTATTTGAGAGGATTTCCGACGCGCCTTTTACGTCCGACGGTATTAGACCCGGGGGGCTTGAACTCACTCGTCGAGCCGTAGGTCTCGCGAAGTGGTCCGCAGGTGATACGGTGCTGGACATCGGATGCGGGACGGGAGTGACCGTGGGGCACCTCATCAGGGAGCATTTGATGCGGGCCGTGGGGATCGATTCCTCCTCCATGCTCCCGGCCAAGGGCAAGGCAGTTGACGTCGATTTGCCCCTCCTCATGGGCGATGCGGGACTTCTGCCTTTTCCTGAAGGCTCCTTCGACGGCGTGATCATGGAATGTACCCTTTCGCTGGTACGAGACCGAGAAGCGGTCCTTAACGAATGCCGCCGGGTGTTGAGGCCCAACGGCGCATTCGTGGTCACCGATCTCTATGCCCGAAACCCTGAAGCCATTCAGGCATTGAAAGGGCTTGATCAACGGTCATGTGTCCAAGGCGCTCACGACAAGCGTCAATTCACCCGGGAATGCTCCACGGCCGGATTCGGCCTGAAATGCTTCGAGGACCATTCCCGCCTTCTTCGCGATTTCGCGGCTCGGATTATTTGGACCTACGGGTCCCTCGATGGATTCTGGACGGAAACATGCGGGGAGCGTTGCGACCTCGGGAGATTGAATCAAGCCGTCAGAGAGGCCCAACCGGGATATTTCCTGTACGTCGGCCGTAAGGTGTAATGCCGAAAAACGGCCGTAGGGGCGGGGTTTATCCCCGCCCGTTCCCTGGATGCCGACGGCGGGCGGGGATGAACCCCGCCCCTACGTTTCCTTGGTTCCGCCGGGCCGGCTTTGCCGCAAAATTCAAGGAGCGTCACTATAGTTTATATCGCCGGTACCTGCCGGGCATCGGTGGTTTTACGCATGGAGGCCGGGAAAACGTAATGAGCTCTTATAATGACACGGCCGGAATGGATGAACTGATCCGAATGCTGGAACTGGCGGGACAGGGTTTTCATTGCAGCCAGATATTGCTCATGCTGGGGCTGGAATCCCAAGGGAAATCCGATCCGGACCTTATACGGGCGATGGCCGGCCTTGCCGGAGGGATCGGGTTTTGCGGCGATACATGCGGAGCGTTGACGGGAGGGGCTTGTCTGATTGCACTGTACGCGGGACGTGGGACGCCGGAAGAGGAAGACCACCCCAAGCTCAATCTGATGATCAATGAACTGGTGGAATGGTTCACCCAGGAGTTCTCCCAATGCTACGGCGGGATTCGTTGCCGTGAAATCCTGGATGAGAACCCCGCAAACCAAACGGCCAGATGTCCGGGGATCGTTGCGCAAACCTACCGAAAAGCCGTTTCATTGCTCGAAGACAACGGGATGGATCTCTCGGAGGCGCGGTAGTGCCTCAGCAGGGCGAGACCGTCATTTCCCGTACCGAGAGCCTCTGTCCCGGGTGCCTAACCCTCGTTCCCGCACTCATCATACGTAACGGGGCGGACGTCTTCATGCGCAAGACCTGTCCGGCCCACGGCGACTTTGAAACCCTCATTTGGCGTGGCCATCCCCCGTATGAGGGCTGGTCCAGACCAAAGATTCCATATCGACAAGCCCGGCCCGACACCGAGGTTCGGCTGGGCTGCCCTTTCGACTGCGGTCTGTGCCCGGACCATCGTCAACAGACATGTACGGCCTTGATCGAGGTCACGTCGCACTGCAATCTGCGATGCGCATACTGTTTCGCGGACTCGTCGCCCGCGGGGTCTCCCGATCCGGACTTGACGCAGATTCGCGCACAGTACGAAACTCTATTGACCTCCGGACACTCCTGCAATGTTCAGCTTTCCGGCGGAGAGCCGGCGATTCGTGACGATCTGCCGGAAATCACGGCCTTGGGCCGGTCGATGGGATTTGAGTTCATCCAACTCAATACCAATGGGCTGCGTATTGCATCTGATCCACGTTATCTCGAACGCCTCAAGGAGTCGGGGCTTTCTTCCGTGTTCCTGCAATTCGACGGAACGGAGAACGAGATTCACAAGGTCCTTAGAGGCGGGGACTTCTTGGATCGCAAACTTCAGGCCATCGAGAACTGCCGGCAAATGGAGTTGGGGGTAGTGCTGGTGCCGACTCTGGTTTCAGGGGTGAACCTGCACAACGTCGGACAAATCGTATCGCTGGCCGTGGAAAATAGCCCCGCCGTCCGGGGCGTACACTTCCAGCCGGTTACCTACGTGGGAAGATACGATAAGCCTCCCACGGGCGAAGATCGAATCACATTACCCGATGTTATGCGAGCCCTGGAAGCCTACACCGGCGGGATCATTGCCGTAGAAAACCTCATGCCTCCGGGATGCGAGAATGCACGTTGCTCGTTCCACGGGAGCTTCGTTGTCATGCCGGATGGGAAGTTGACGGCCCTGACTCGTCGTCCCACGGCCCCATGTTCGTGCAAACCTGAGAAGGCCGAAGTTGGGGCTGCAAGGTCTCGGCAATGCGTGGCCGAGCAATGGTCCGCCGTCCGCACATCTCCCGCCGGCACCAAAATGGAAGACATCCCGATGGGGCAATGGGACCTGGTGCTGGAACGGGCCTTCACCCACAGGCTTTCCATATCCGCCATGGCGTTTCAAGACGTGTGGAACCTGGATCTGGATAGGCTTAAGGACTGTTGTATCCACGTGGTGACCCGAGACGGCAGGCTGGTTCCGTTCTGCGCCTTCAATCAGACCGGCATGGATGGCCGTCGGGCGCTGTACCGAAGGAACGGCTCGGCACTATCGACCGGGATGTACGTTTGAGTCTCGACGCCTTCCCGGGTGGTTCCGGAAATCCCCCCTGACCCAACTTCAGAAAGGCGATATTAGACTTGACGGACCACGGCAAGGCAGGTCAATTTCGAGTTCGGATTAAGGCTCTTGACAAACCCAATCATCTCTAATGTTCTTAAATAATACAACGAGATGAAAAGGCTGCACTATGGATCTCTCGGAACTCGCGATAATGACGGAACCACAAGTTGGAGAATTCCTTGAAGAATTACGGTGGCACGGAAGCCCTATTTGTCCGCGTTACGGGAGGACTGAGGCGTATTAACTGAGAGGATGTGCAACGCGCCCTGGGTTCTGGAAGTCGGAGTCTTTCCTCAAACGAGGATTGGGAGGTAGCACGGTATGAGCAAGGGACGACAACGAAACAAGACACAAGGGAAACAAGATAAGAAGTTCAAGAGGATAAACTTTCCGACCAAACCATCCGACGCAATAAAGAGACTTCGGGAGCGGGCCCGGAAGATAACTGCTTCAGCAGGTGTAGTCGGCAACCTCGACAAGATATTGGAGCAAGCGAAGAAACTGGCCTTGGAGGCTAGAGAGACGGATCCCAGTATAACAAAGATATATTGGTTTCCTCATGACCAGGAGGTACGTCTCATAGAAGCCGACGAGAATACAATCAAATCCCTAACTGGTCGTGTCGAGCCGTTCTATTTTGATTCGACTGCCGAAATACCTGTTCCGTCCGGCATAGCAATTATCCGACTTGACGAAGTTGGTGAGTTGGAAATGCCCAGAGGGTGGGGAGACTGGAAAAACGGACAAGAATTGTAGGCGGGAGAGTGGTTAATGATCTGGTACTATGCGTTTCTGAGTCAATCTTGGAGCGATTATCAGGTGTTTCAAGAGCTGAATGAAAGTCGGCATCCCAATTGCCATAAGCTGCATTACCTGCAAATGGCAACCGAAAAACTAGGAAAAGCCGGTCTGATGGAAATTACAGGGAACTCTCCTCCTAAGATGAAGCACGATGCATTTGTATGTTTCTTGCGGCATACGAAAGTTCACCCGTTCTGGAAAAAGAGGCTCGGTTTTGCGCAAAATAAACGGGGGTACGCAGCATATATAGATGGAATGCTCCCGATAGCAGACAAGATCGAGAAACTTGCTCCAGCCATCAGCGGTCCGTCTCAACCCAATCCCGAATATCCGTGGAGTCCTCGCCCTGGAGATGTGACATGTCCGGCAGATTACGATTTCCCTGAAATTAAGAGGCATGAGCTTGGAAAGATTACTGCCCTGATTTCTAATCTTTTTCGAGCGTTAGATGTTGAGCCCGAAAAAGATTAGCCATTGGAACGCGTCTGGGATACGAAGTGCAAACTAAGAAAGATCCTCTCAAACCATTGTCACTATACGGACTGGACCGGAAAGAAGCCCTGCACGACATGCTTCCAGTCGATTCCAGCAAACAAAACTTGGAGATGCGGAAGACACCGTTGGAAGACTGGATATCCGGGAAAATCGGGCTCCCCTCGGGCTCTGATTTGAGCCGTGAGGCCCTCGGCCGTTACCAACTGGAGAGACTTCGTACGATAATCGATTATGTGGTCGAAAAGAGCCCGTTTTACCGTGAAAGGCTTGGGGGCGCGGCCGGACGTGACTTGCGGGATCTAAACGACATCTCAAGCCTGCCGATGACCACCGCGGACGACTTGCGGCGAAACGGGCCGTTGTTCCTGTGTGTTTCGCAGACAGAGGTGGAGCGTGTGGTCACCTTGCAGGGCCCGGGCACGGACGATGCACCAAGACGGGTCTATTTCACGGCAGATGACCTGGAACTTACCGTGGACTTTTTCAGCCGCGGCATGACGACCCTGGTGAGCCCCGGACAACGGGTCCTGATCCTCATGCCCGGGAAAACACCCGGCAGCGTGGGCGACCTTCTGCAAAAGGGGCTCAGTCGTGCAGGCATCCGAGGAATCGTGCATGGGCTCGTTTCCGATCCCGCGGAAACGATTCGGGAAATCGTGGACAAGAACATTGACTGCCTTGTCGGCATTCCCACACAGGTGCTCGCCTTGGCCCGTCACAACCTGGCGGCGCAAATACCTGCCGGCCGTATATCGAGCGTTTTGCTCAGTGCGGACTATGTGCCGTCATCCCTGGTCCGGGAGCTCAGGAGGGCCTGGGGGTGCCGGGTTTTCGGTCATTACGGTACAACGGAAATGGGACTGGGAGGAGGAGTGGAGTGTGAGGCTTTCGACGGCTACCACCTGCGTGAAGCCGACCTCTATTTCGAAATTGTGGACCCCGATAACGGCCGGCCCCTTCCCGACGGAGAGTCCGGCGAAATAGCATTCACCACATTGACCCGCCGCGCCATGCCCCTTGTTCGCTACCGTACCGGGGACCTATCAAGGATCAGGACCGAACCTTGCCCCTGCGGAACCGTGTTGAGGCGCCTGGCAAAGGTGCGGGGAAAAGTGCACGAAATTGTCCGCCTTCGGTCCGGGGACTCACTCTGTATTTCGGATCTCGACGAAGCCGTATTCTCGGTCCCGGGGATTGTTGACTACGTTGCCGTATTAAGCAGGGCATCAGACATTGATCGGCTCGAGTTGGCCGTCTGTCCTGCGTCCCATGATGACCCGCCCGAAATGGACGGCATCCTCGTCCGTCTGAGCGAGGTGCCTGCGATCGCGCGTGCCGTTGCCGCCGACTGCTTGGTCCTCGAACCCATAAGGATAACCTCAGAGACTCGGGTTACCACGACCGCCGCTAAACGGGCCGTTGTGATAAAGCGTGTGGGGGAAGGGGCTTCTTTCAAATAGACACCCCCCGGGGATCCTCACGTCTTTGGAAACTCTTCCGTATCCCGCTCCGCGGCCGTTTCTTCGGCGCGACGAACGTCCTCGGGGGTGTTGAGGTTCATAATGAATCGCAATTGAGGGTCCAGGTCCCTCAAGTCGGCTTCCGGCACCTCCAACACGCTCGTATCGCCCAATAAGTCCATGATTTTCAGCCTGCCGCGGTCCATCAGCCGTTCCATGGGGGCAATGCATCTC
>JAZDOF010000071.1:0-3476 GCA_043799015.1 Pseudomonadota bacterium
CTCGGCCGGTGGTGATCTTGTCTCAAAACGAAGGTCGATTTTGGCGAACAAACGATCATCGACCTTGCTTTGCCCCCAAAGGTGTGCGACCCAAGGCACCGAGACGGATCGTCGGGGCGTTCGTATACGTGTATACACCGCTATATGCATGGCCTTGGGGAAAATAACATCGCTCATACTCCCTTATGCAAATACGGAAATGATGGACCTTTTTCTTCAACAAGTCGCGCAAGACTTCAAAGGGCCATACTTCCCAAGTCCGTTCTGATTCTGGCACGTTGTTGCTTCATGTATCAATACCAAGTTACCAGAATCAGAGGCAATACACAGCTAAGCCCGCGTCTTTTCCCCTGATTTTCGAGCTTCACTCGCAAAATCCAGGATACCAACCGGCCCAGACCGAGGGCATAGGCCGAATCCATGTGTACGCCTGCGTACCAACTATGGCCGTCACACCCGCCGACTTTTCTTCAACTTCGCACTGGAAAGGAAGAGGACCTTGGCGCATAATATTACAAGCCTCGTTTGCGATAGGTTTTTTTGCAAAAGCTCATAGTATCATCTTGATTTATCACGAACAACTCGTGTTCTTATTCTTCTTGGTCATGGATCAAGCAATCCAAGTAGGTACGCATGACGAACTCACATCACCTACCTATACCACCCGAAAAGGACACACGAACCCTCATCCTCTGCGATTTCGACGGCACGGTTTCCACAAGGGACACGGTCAACCGTCTCATCCGGGACCATGTCGAATCAAGCGAGTGGCGTTTCCATTTCAAGCGATACTTGAGGGGAGAATTGGGATCGCGTGGGGTGTACGAAGCGGTTGCGCCGTTGATGAAAATGACGCCGGGGGACCTTTCACGGTTTGTTCAAGGGTTCGCGCTGCTGGACCCCGCGTTTCCCATGTTCCTCGACTGGGCCCGGGACTGCGGTATCGACGTCAAGATAGTCTCCGACGGCTTCGACGCGACGATAAGGGAATTGTTCAGGTACCATGGGCTCAACGGGATCGACATCTTCTCCAATCGTCTGGTTCTCGCGGACGATGGGGTCGTGGAAATCGGTTTTCCCCATGAAGACCCCGGCTGCGGCATCTGCGGTACCTGCAAGCTCGGGGTCATCGGCAGGTTCCGGTCGGAATACGACAAGATAATCCTCATCGGCGACGGGGAATCGGATCGCCACGCGGCCCACGCGGCCGACCGCGTACTGGCGCTCAAGGACTTGTTTCAATACTGTGCACGGGAAGGAATTCCGGCCCTGCGGGTGGATGGCTTCAATGAGGTCCCGTGGTTGCTCACGCGGCGGATGGAGGCCGTGATCTTCGACATGGACGGTACGCTCGTGGAATCCCTGGACTCCATAGCCGAGGCCTTCAACCATATGCTCGGCGTCCTGGGGTACCCGCTCATGACAAAGGAAGAGGTCGCGCGCAAGACCATCATCTCCCTAAAGGATTTCACCGCCAACTACCTGAAGCCCGGCGAACAAGAGGAGGGCGTGCGGATATTCCGAGCGTTCTACGATGGGATCTACCTGCAACGAACCAAAGTTCTGCCCGGCGTCGAAGAACTCTTGGGCCACATCAACGAGACGGCCGTTTGCGGC
This sequence comes from Pseudomonadota bacterium, assembly GCA_043799015.1. Classification (GTDB taxonomy): domain Bacteria; phylum Desulfobacterota; class Desulfomonilia; order Desulfomonilales; family Desulfomonilaceae; genus JAZDOF01. The sequence continues at coordinate 1,618 of JAZDOF010000071.1, forward strand.
GTCATCACCAATAAGAAAGGAGCGTACGCTCGGCGGTTGGTCGAGCATCTCGGCCTTGCCGAACGCCTCCCCACAGTTATCGGCGCGGAAGACGGCTTCAAGGCCAAGCCCTCCGGGGACATGATCCGTGAATTCGTACGCCGTCACGGCGTATCACTGCGGGGCACCATATATGTCGGCGACACCCCCGTTGATGTTCAGGCCGCCGCAAACGGCGGGGTAGATTCGTATGCCGTGGCCAACGAAATATTCTCACCGGAAGAGCTGGCCCTGAGCCGGCCCCGAAGAGTGCTACGAAATATCAATGAACTGGCTGATGCCGTACGACCCATCATCAGCGGCTGCCCCGGGGCGTAGGTGTGGGAACGGAGTTAGAAGATTCCGGGGAGGGCCTTTTTGCAAAAAGGTCCTCCCCGGACCCCACCCCAAGAACACCTAATTCATGATGATACCGCAAGCGCGTTTCCTATTTCCAACATATGCCTTGACATTATTGATGTTTTAGGTTATGTTTACGGCGTATCTCCCGGACATTAGGCGATTTATTAGCCGTTAATGTCCTAGAGCCCGGAGGACGCCTCATGAGAAAAATCGTTTCCGCAGCCCTGCTGGCCCTTTTGGTCATTTCCGTGCCCCTGTACTGCCCGGCCGGGGTGAAGAAGCACAAGGACCACGATTTTGTTCCCAAAGTCCATAACGTGATCTTCCTCATGGACGTTTCGGACTCCATGATGCACAGGTACGCCGAAGAATACGTACACCAACGGTTGTTCGTTGCGACAAGGGCCATGCAACTGTTCGACAGCGTCATGCCGCACGTTCCTCAGTGGCAGTACGATTTGAACTCCGCGCTCATCACGTTCGGCGATTGTACTGTTCCCAACCTGATGAGTCCCCTCGGGCCCTGGTCACGGCACAAGTACGACCCGCTGTATCCAATGGTCCGCAAGACCGGAACAGGGCCGTATCGCACGGCGGGATTCCAGGAAGCGCTTCAGCTCGCCGGCTCCATCGTCGCGAAGTCCGCAGGGAGGACCGCAATAGTGGTGTTCAGCGACGGCGGTTCGATGGGGGAATGCCCGCAGACCACCGCGGCCGCGATGAAGAACCAATTCGGAGACAAAGTCCGCATCTTCGGGGTCTGGTTCGGAAACATGGAAGGCGGTTGGCGCAACCTTTACGAAGTCTGCAAGCTGACCGGAGGATACTGCCGACACTGGGAAGACGTGCGTACCTGTGACCTGATGCAGGAATTCGCGTACGACATCACCGTGCGGGAGATCATGTTCCCCTACACCGAGATCTTCTTCCAGGCGCGGCGGTCAGAGCTTATACCCTCCGAAGCGCTCAAGCTCGAAAGCGTGGCGAACTTCCTGCACGCCATTCCACAGTACATACTTCAAATCGATGGTCACACCACCTTTTTCGGCCCTCCCAACGTGAAGGGACAGGCCAAGACCGAGGAAAACTACAAGCTTGCCATGGAAAGGGCCGAAAGTGTGAGAAAGGCCTTAGTCCAAATGTACAATATCGATAAGCGACGAATCGAGATTAGGTCCTGGGGCGAAGAACTGCCTCGGTACGACAACCTCAACCCGGAAGTCCGCCAAGGAAACCGGGAGGCCAACCTGTATCTCAAGCTTCCCCTCCGTTGCTTCCCTTACGATGAAAAGAACCTCCACACTTGGGGTGTAAAAGGCATAGGCGATATCTACAATACTCAGGAACGGGACAACGATGCGGAATGGGCCTGGCCCGATACCCCCCCGCCCGGCGCCCGGACACCCTCGCCGTTCAAGCGATCGTATAGATGACCGGCATGTGGTAAACATTCAGTCAGGGGGGGGGGGGGGGGGGGG
>JAZDOF010000082.1:0-2058 GCA_043799015.1 Pseudomonadota bacterium
ATCGGCCGGCGCGGTTCTTGCCTCCTATGCCGGACGGTCGCGGAATACCGCGGACAGGGGTGCTGGTGGGATGGGCCGTATAAGTGATAAAGGACGGTGGTGTTGAACATAAACCTTTGGTACAATCACGATGTGAGCGTATGGCGCGACGGTGATTCGAACGGCGAGGTGTTCCATGCAATTACTTGAGAGAATACTTGAAGAGGCCGGCAAGCTCCCCGAACCACTTCAAGCGGAACTCTTGGATTTTGTGCAGTAATTGGCTTTCAAATCGGCAGGCGAAGCTAAGCAGGAAGACGAGCTTTCTTTCGGACGTTTATCACTGATGCTTGCAATGCACGGCATGGAAGATGAAGAGAGGCCGGCCTACTCCACCGATGATTTGCGGGTGGTGTTCTGATGAAGCAGGCGGGACAGGTGGTCCTGTTTAAGTTCCCACAGGCAGACTTGGTCGCTTCGAACCAGGGTCGAAGACATGATCTGAATGCTCATTTGTTCCACGGGCTGCGTCCGTGGTTGTTTTTGGACCACCCCTTGCGGTGCTTGGCGCTTGTCCGGAATACGCCACCGAATTTATGAAAGACCCACTTAGGCTCCCATTCGACGCCTCGATCCTATCCAACTCCCGGAAAGGGCGCTCTGCGGCCGGTAGAAACTTATCGTCGGACAACGGAGAAACGTCCGAGTCCACGACAAGGCGAAGGATTTGAAGGGCTACCTCGTGCTCCTGTGCCCCGACGAGTCGTTGAAAGCATCCTGCCCGATGTGACTGATTCAGGGGGCATCAACAGACGGAAACTGCCGGGTATTCCCACATGTTTCTTTGATAGCCCTCCAACCCGCGTGCCACAATCGGCTGGAAATAGTCCATACCCTTGACGACATATGCCTTGGAGGGTATATTATTAACATGAAATGGGACATCGAATACACGGACGAGTTTGGCGAGTGGTGGGATGTCCTTACCGAAGAAGAGCAAGAATCAATGGATGCCGGCGTGGAGCTTTTAGAGGATTACGGTCCGAACCTCTCTTTCCCCTACTCCAGTGGAGTTAAGGGATCAAAACACAATCATATGCGTGAATTAAGGATTCAACACGCTGGTCGCCCCTTTCGCGTACTCTATGCCTTCGATCCTCGCCGGTGTGCGATTTTGCTGATCGGTGGAGACAAAACCGGAAATGATCACTGGTACGAGGAATATGTTCCCATTGCGGATCGGCTCTATTATGAACACCTGGAGACTCTGAAGAGGGAGGACTCAAAAAATGGCTCGTAAGTTCGCTGAACTAAGAGCAAAGATGTCCGAGGAATCAAGGGCTCGGGCTCATGCGCTCTATCAAAAGATGGTCGCCGAAATGGCTCTCCATGAATTGAGGCAGGCCCGTGGAATATCCCAAGTGAAGCTTGCCGAGGCACTGAATATCAAGCAGCCAAACATTGCCAAGCTGGAAAAACGCGCCGACATCTATATCTCAACGCTACGAACAACGATTGAGGCTATGGGAGGGACGCTCGACATCGTGGCTCGTTTCCCCGACGGCAACGTGAAGATTACGAATTTCTCGTCCATAGGCGAGGGTGAGACGGCTGGAGGCGAAGAATGATGGAGGTAGATCCAAGGTAACCGTTCACCTCGATGGGTAAAGAATGAACCACCAAGGCACAAAGGCACAAATAAATAGAAAACTAATATTTTTCGGTCTCTTGCGGGCCGGTTTCACGGTCACGCGGACACGATTCGCAAAACAACCGGTATTTACAAATCATCTTCAACTATTCTTCTTGTCTTGGTGCTTCGTGGTTTGATTTTCCGGCTTCAGCGGGCCGTCCGTGCTTTGCTTGACGGGCCATGACCGGTCCCCTGTGTTTCCCGCCGGTGTCTGTTATAATGGGTCAGTCTGGAGACTCATAGCCGCGGTAGCATGTCCGACACAATTAATCCTCACGATCGCTTTTTCAAGGAGGTTTTCTCGCGACCCCCCGTTGCGGAGGATTTTGTATTCAACTACCTGCCGCTCGATGTCACGGAGGTATCATTGTCTCGGACTATGAATT
>JAZDOF010000087.1:0-11914 GCA_043799015.1 Pseudomonadota bacterium
CGCTTGTATTGTCGGCGTTTCCCAACGCGGACGATGTGGATGCCAGAATCGACACGGCCCTGGCTGCTCTACCGTCCTCTGAAGAAGTCAACGGCCGTATTGAAGCCGCTCTTGAGGCCCTGCCTTCATCGGATGTCGTTGAGGAGAGACTGTCGGAGGCATTGCGCGCATTTCCTCCCGCTGCCGAACTTGAACGGCGACTGAACTCCGCTTTGGCCGCCATTCCGCAGGCGGAGGAAATCGACGCTAGGATTGATGCGGCCCTCAGCGCCTTGCCGTCGTCAGCCGACGTTAATCGGCGCATAGACGCCGTACTGAGCGGTCTTCCCACGGGGGATGTCGTCAATGCAAAGATAGACGAGGCGCTCGCCTCCCTCCCATCTCCCGATGATGTCGGTATGCGCATAGATCAATCCCTGGCCGGAATGCCGGCAGCGGAAGAAGTAAGAGAGAAGGTCGACGCGGCCCTGGCCTGGATCCCGTCAACTGATGACGTGAGCCGTCGAATTGATGACGCCCTGTCCGCCATTCCATCGCCTGAAGAAATAAACCGACGCATCGACGTGGCCTTGATGGGACTGCCTTCGGCTGAATTCGTGGACATGCGCCTGACTATGGCACTGGATGCCGTCCCCTCCGCGGACGAAGTGAATCGTCGCCTGAACGACGCGCTGTCGCGCATTCCTGCCCGCAATGAAATCGACCAGCGGATAACCGATGCCTTCTCGGTCTTACCGTCGCGTGAGGAATTGCTGCGGGGCTTTGAGAACATTCTCCGCGACATGCCTTCGGCTGATGCGGTAATGGAGCGGGTGGACGCCGCGCTCGCGGTGCTTCCCTCATCCGACGACGTGAACAGACGGCTTGATGCCGTCCTTTCCGGAGTCCCTTCCGGCGAAGAAATGCGGGAGCGGATCACGACGGTCATAGAATCCATGCCCACGTCTGTGGAGATTTATCGAAAGGTGGAGGAGGCCCTCGCTGCAATACCCACAAAGCAGGAAATGAACGAAAGGCTTAATCGGTCCCTTGCCGGCATACCATCCACAGACGACGTGATGACACGACTGGACTTGGTCCTGCGGGCCTTCCCTTCAGCGGACTACGTAAACGAGCGTGTGAACGAGGTATTCAGGGCTCTGCCTTCCGCGGACCAAGTCAATCGTCGCTTGGATGAGGCCCTGGAGGCGATGCCGAAGGAAGCCGAAGTGCGACTACGTTTGGAAGAGGCCCTGGCCCAGTTCCCCAAACGTGACGCCGTGGAGCAGCTATTGGCTAGGACCTTGGAATCCATTCCCACGGCCGCCGATATGGAGGCCAAGGTCGACGCCGTGCTGGCCGGTATCCCTTGGCACGAGGACTACCTGGGGCGGGTGGACGCGGCCCTGTCCGCCATGCCGTCCCATGACGCCGTGACGCAGCGAATATGCGAGACTTTGCGGACATGGCCCACGCGCGACGACCTCCTGGCGGAAGTAAAAGAACGGTTGGACAACCTGCCTTCCGGACCTTCCGTGCTGTCCTTGGTGGACAAAACGCTGGAACAAAGGCTGCCGCCCAGAAGCGACGTCGAAACAGCGCTCAAGGGCATCCTCGAATCTAAAATCGACGCTGCCCTGGCTCAGCTTGACATCCCGAAACTGGTGGCGACCAGCGTACCCGCACCCGATGAAATACTGAGGACACTGAGAGCGGAGCTCCCGGATAAGGATCGATTCCAGGAGACTTTGGCCGCGGGCCTCAAACGTGCCATCGAAAACGCTCTTCCCGAAAGGATGTGGTTGGAGAGCGTTTCACGGGGTCTTTTCGACGAGCGTGCCAGAAACGTCCTGCCCAACAAGGAAGACTTGGTCAAGATGCTGCGTGAGGAGATACGCGAAAAGCTGCTCGACACGGTGGAGCGCATCGTGTTGGATCAGATACGAGTGATTAAATCGGGCCTGTAGTATGCTTCCCGCAATGCGGGTACACGGTGCGGTCCTGTTTCACGGTAATAGTACCAACGCCTTTTCCAAGAAGTAAGAATGTCGGGGGAGGAACTTTTTGAAAAGAGCTCCTCCCCCGGCACCCGCTATAAGCCGCTTGAAAACACTTTGGTGTTGCCCGTCACTTTGCGGTTGTTTCGGGCCACAACGGATCAAGCGACCCTTCTTCTCCAACCGCGGCCGGGGCGGGAAACAGCTTGAACCCGGTCATGATGTCTTCGAATCCCGCAACGGCCGCGTCCATTTCGTTCAAGCATTCAACTTCGGGCCCGTGATCCGGGAGCATTGGGCGTAGTTTCTCAACCGCCTCCTTAACCGAAGCCTGGGTTGAAAGCCCATAGGCGACGATTTCCTGGATGTTGCTGGTGAGTCCGTTGATGGTCTCCCCGAGACGACCGATTTCGTCCCCGGTTCTTATCCTGACGGTCTTGCTGAGGTCCCCTTCGGATATGAGCCGAGCGGTTTCCACCATATGTTGCAGGGGGCCCGTGATCCTACGCATGAACATTATGAGCACGATAAGCGTCACAATCGCTTGAACTCCGCACATAAGGACCGCTTTGTCCCGGAGACCGTGAAGATCCTTGACCACTTCGGCCATAGACTCCTGAGCCTGTGTCGACATGGCGGACAATACCGCCGGCGAGGGTGCGGCCGTTCGGATCGCATACACGAACTCAATCGTGATGAAGAGCGACGCGGCGGCAATGAGTCCGAAATAAGACAACATCTTGCGTTCCAGGGTGGATCGTTGCTTCACGAGGGTCCCTTCCAGTGGAAAATGCGCTTCCGGGGGAAGGACCTTCTTTTAAGATGGTCCTACCCCCGGCCCCCCATCCCCAAGAATTTTCAATTAGTTGCGGCTCTCGCCGGTGTGCCGGGCATAAGCGGTTCTTCAGAATTCTGCGAGCCGAGATTCCGGTATGGCCGGACGGCTCTTGGGGTCTTACCGTCCGGCCCTCTGATCATGGATTATTCGGGATACAGCTTAGCCAGTTCCCGTGCCGCATCTTCGGGCATGGGATAACAATGCTCCTTTGCCGGAAAGGCCTTTGCGGAGACATCTTCCTTGAACTCTCTGAGGGCCTGAAGGATCAGCGCCCGTCCGTCCGCGTATTTCTTGACGAATTTGGGGGGCTTGCGATCGAACATACCGATGAGATCATGGATAACCAGTACCTGCCCGTCACAAAGGGGCCCTGCACCGATACCGAATACCGGTAAGGTCGTCCTGCGTCGGATTATTGCCGCAACCTCCGATGGCACGGCTTCGAGCAGGATACTCGATACGCCCGCGTCTTCCAGGATCTTCGCGTCTTCAATGAGTCTTGTTGCGGCTTTTACGTCCCTTCCCTGGGCCTTGTAGCCGCCGAGGGACGCGACGGACTGGGGGGTTAGGCCGATATGTGCCATCACGGGAATGGTCGCATCCACCATGGCTTTGATGGTCTCCGCCATTTCCCTTCCACCTTCCAGTTTCACCGCATCACACCCGCCTTCGGCCATGAATCTACCGCCGTTACGTATCGCCTCGGATTTGGATACCTGATAGCTCATATACGGCATATCGCCGACCAGATACGCGTACGGCGCACCCGCTCGTACGGCCTTCACATGCGGAATCATGAGGTCCATGGTCACCGGGAGGGTGGAATCGTACCCGAAAACCACCATCCCCATGGAATCGCCCACCAGGATTACGTCGATACCCGCCTCTTGTTCCATCATCGCGAATGGGTAGTCGTAGGCGGTCAGGAAAGTTATGGACTCGCCTCGCTGTTTCTTTTCCTTCAGGGTGTGAATCGTAATCTTTGACATTTTTGCTCCACTCTTTTTCTATTGTTGCGGCCGCGTCCGGCGGTCCGCACGGTTGAACGGAAGAAAGACTTGCTTCATCCGCTGCTGGAAGGATACATGAAATCAGCGAAGTAACCAAGTCGAGGAAATAGTCCACCGCAGAAAGCGCGGAGAAATCCCAACCCCGGCACGGATCGGCACCTCGGCGGTTGTCGGAGCATCAAGGACGGTTGACGGCGGAACAACACATGCATCCCAAACAGACTCACTATGAAGGAACACGCGCGGGCCGAAGGCATCCCCTGGCCGTGACCGCGTTTATCCTTTGCCTTGCGGGGATCCCCCTGCCCGGCCTGGTTATCGGCCCCATCGCGGTAGTTCTGGCGGGGCTGGCCATCGGCCAGATGGCGTCCGATATGTCGTTCCGAGGAAGAGGGCTTGCGGTGGCTGCGATTATCATCGGCTTCGCGGAGACCATCGGCTGGGGCATATTCCTGGGCCTCGTTTTGGAACGAAACGAGGCGGCGAACGTGCCCAAATTCTCTCAATCTTCGTGCCCTTCCAAAGTTGCACTGGACAGCGCCCCGCCCCCCATCAGGAGCGCGCTGAAGGCCAATGTCATTGTTCAAGTGGAACGTAGGCGCGCGTTTCCGTTTCGGAGACAAGAGTCCTTTTCGGGTTCGGGAGTAGTCGTAGGAAGCTGGGAAGGGGGTTGCTCGATCCTAACGGCTCGACATTTGGTGGATCCCGGATATCCCCTGGACTCCGGGGAACGGGATCACGCTGATGTCGTCATTGCTGCATCCTTCTACGATGAGACGGTGCATCAGGCAATGATCCAGTGGGTTGCCCCCAATGGAGCGGACCTCGCTCTGCTCACAGCGGAGAAAGACTGTTCCGCCTTCGCGGTCCCCGTGTCTTCTTCCCGCGGGCGCGTAACCATAGGTGAACGCGTCTTCACGGTAGGAAATCCCCATGACCTTGCATGGAGCTATACCGAGGGAGTGGTATCCGCGATCAGGGAAACGCGTGCCGGCAAGTTGAAGTTAGCCGTCATCCAGACCCAGACTCCTGTTAATCCCGGAAGCTCCGGAGGAGGTTTGTACTCTGTGGAGGGGGCCCTTTTGGGGATAGTGGTGTGGACGAGACACAAGGCCATGGCCGAGGGAATGAGTTTCGCCTTGGCGTATCCGGACTTTCTTAAGATGCGAGGATGGCTTAAAGAGCCGACGGAACGGACCACCCAATCAAATTAGCTGAAGGCGGACCGGATGAAGCTGTGGACTCACAGAAGCGACTTTTCACGATTCTTGACCGGGAAGCGGGACAGCGCCCGTCGGCAAAGATTGAAAGGTTGAGTAATATCTGTAGGCTTCCTTGCGAGGAGTCACCCGGACCCGAGTCTATACGCTCAGTCGTGGCCGCCCCGAACCGCCGAGCCGTTATCACGAACAAGCGCGCTCCGACCTTGTCCACACAGGTGGTCGCACAGAGTATAACCCGGAACACGATCGGAGCGTCGCTTCACACCGGTAAGTCTACCGCTTCATGTTGGCACGTATGTATTGGGCTATGTTGTCGGTCCTTGAGCCGGGTCCGAAAATCTCCGTGACGCCTGCTTCCTTTAATTTCGGCACGTCTTCTTCGGGGATGATGCCTCCGCCAAGGATCAATACGTCTTGAATGTTGTTCCGCCGAAACATATCCGCGATCTTGGGAAACAGATAATCATGTGCCCCGGACAGGGAACTCAAACACAGCACGTCCGCGTCTTCCTGGAGGCATGTATTGAAGATCGCCTCGGGCGTCTGACGCAGGCCCGTGTAAATCACTTCCATTCCCTCGTCGCGTAATGCCCGGGCCAAGACCTTGGCTCCTCTATCGTGACCGTCGAGACCGGGTTTAGCCACCACTACTCTTATGCGTTTTTCCATGTTTCAACCTTCACTTGCCCTATCCGCCCTTGACGTTGGACAGGACCCCGCGGCGCGCCGCCAACGGGGTCCAACCGTCTACAATGGTATGTTTCCGTGCTTCCGTTTAGGTTTCTCTTCGTCCTTACCTTCCAACTGATTGAAGGCTTCGATGAGGACTTGACGCGTCTCTTCGGGCAGTATGATCTTGTCCACGAACCCAAGTTGGGCCGCTCGATAGGGGCTTGCAAACTTGGACACGTAATCGTCGATCAACTCCCTGCGCTTGGCTTCCGGGTCTTCGGCAGCCTGAATCTCTTTTCGGGACAAGATCTGAATTGCGCCCTCCGGCCCCATGACGGCTATCTCGGCCGTGGGATAGGCCAGGTTGATATCGGCACGCAGATGCTTGCTCGACATAACCACGTAGGCTCCGCCGTACGCCTTGCGGGTTATTAGGGTCACCTTCGGCACGGTGGCTTCAGCATAGGCATAGAGTATCTTAGCGCCGTGTTTGATGATCCCGCCGTGCTCCTGCTGGGTCCCGGGAAGGTAACCGGGGACGTCAAGGAGCGTCCAAAGCGGAATGCCGAACGCATCGCAGAACCGTACGAAACGGGCACACTTTACCGAGGCTTCCGTGTCCAGGCACCCGGCCATCCATTTGGGCTGATTGGCCACAATGCCGATGGTCCGGCCGTTGAGTCTCCCGAAGCCGGTAATAAGGTTGCGGGCGTAATTGGCGTGGACCTCGAAGAAATTCTTGTCGTCCAACACCGGGGCTATAACCTGTTTCATGTCATAAGGGGTCCTGGAGTTATCCGGGATGACCTTGTTTATCTCAGGAACCGAGCGGTCCGAGGGATCGCCGCAGGCACCGAGGGGGGTTTTCTCGCGGTTGCTGGAAGGGAGAAACGACAGGAGTTCCCTGACCTTTTCGAGCGTTTTCTTTTCGGAGGGATAGTGAAAATGACAGACCCCGCTGACCTTGCCGTGAACCTTTGCTCCGCCGAGACTTTCCGGATCGATATCTTCGCTGGTCACCTGCTTGATGACTTGGGGTCCCGTAATGAACATGTAGCTGGTTTTCTCGGTCATAAAGATAAAGTCCGTAACGGCAGGCGAATAAACCGCGCCTCCCGCGCACGGCCCCATGATAACCGATATCTGGGGAATGACACCCGAGGCCCTGACGTTCCGATAGAACACTTCACCATATCCGCCCAGACTTTCAACGCCTTCCTGAATACGGGCCCCTCCCGAATCGTTGATTCCGATCAGAGGGCATCCGTTCCTGTAGGCAAGGTCCATGACCTTGCAGATCTTCATGGCATGGGTGTAGGAAAGGCTGCCCCCGAATACGGTGAAGTCCTGGGCGAACACGTAGCACTTCCTGCCGTTTATGCGGCCGGCACCACTAACCACGCCCTCACCGGGGACAACCGAGTCTTGCATGCCGAAATCCGTACAACGGTGTATTACGAATTTGTCGATCTCATCGAATGAACCTTCATCGAGAAGTTCGAGCACCCGTTCCCTGGCCGTCATTTTTCCGGACTTGTGTTGCTTTTCGATCTTGTCCGGACCTCCCGCAAGTTCGCATTCGGCCAATCGGCTTCTGAGTTCCTCAAACTTCTCCTCAACTGTTTTCGACATACGGCTCTCCTCCTAGAAGTGACTTGGTACCTCGATTCTTAAGGGCAGTCGTGAGTTCCGGGCCCTCCGGACCTTGCCGACCGTCTCGTCTCCGGTCGTCTCGGTTCTTGTACGACGATCCACATGAAGGCAGCGGCCTGACGGTACGCCTGAAGGCATCAACCGAACGCCCACGCCGCGGGGCTTTCGAGTCGGAACGCGTCCGATGTCAGGGGCGGTTACTCTCTATTTCAACATATCCCTCATTGATTCACCCAATAGGGCAAGGTTTTCGATGACGGTTACGCCGGCGGCGTTCAGGGCCCTTATTTTTTCAGCCGCGGTTCCCGTACCGCCCGATATGATGGCTCCCGCGTGCCCCATCCGTTTGCCGGGCGGCGCCTGACGGCCGGCAATGTAGGCTGCGACCGGTTTGTTAAACTCCTTCTTGATGTATTCAGCGGCCGGTTCTTCGGCAGTGCCACCGATTTCACCTATTAGTACAACCGCCTCGGTCTCGGGGTCGTTCTTGAACATCTTGAGCACGTCGATGAAGGAAAGACCGACCACAGGGTCCCCGCCGAGCCCCAAACACGTGCTCTGTCCCAAATCGACCTTTGAAAGTTGGTCCACCACCTCATAGGTCAGGGTCCCGGATCTGGAGATCACTCCCACCGGACCCGGCTTGTGAATGTACCCCGGCATTATCCCCACCTTGCACTTGCCCGGAGGGGATATGACCCCGGGGGTGTTCGGGCCGATCAGGCTGCACCCGGCCTCTTTCACTGCGTGGACGGCGGAAGCGGTATCCAGAGGAGGGATGCCCTCGGTTATACAAACGATCACCTTGATGCCCGCGTCTACGGCCTCCAGTATCGGTTCCTTGGCAAAGGCCGCGGGCACGAAGATGAGAGATACGTCCGCACCCGTTTCCTGAACGGCCTTGGCTACGGTGTTGAACACGGGTATCCCGTCCACGGTCTCACCCTCTTTGCCGGGTGTGACTCCGCCCACCATATTGGTACCGTAATCTCTACATGCCAGTGAATGAAACGTGCCGTTCCGGCCGGTGATACCCTGACAAATCACTCGGGATTCTCTATTGACGAGAATAGCCATGTTAAGCTCCAGGGAAGAAGGGAAGTGCGCCGCCTTACATCAGTCCGGCTTTTTCGACTACAAGCTTCGCGGCATCGTTGAGCGAAGGGATCATTTGCACCGGAAGACCCGACTCCTCGAAGAGTCTGCGGCCCTCTTCGATATTCGTGCCTTCGATGCGCGCTATGACCGGTACCTGGACCTTGTGGCGTCTCAGTGCGCCTATTACCCCGCGGGCAAGCACGTCGCAACGCAGGATACCGCCGAAAATATTAATGAAAACGGCGGATACTCTCGGGTCTTCCAGGAGGATGGTCATGGCGTCGTTGACCATTGATTCGCTTGCTCCGCCGCCCACGTCCAGGAAGTTGGCGGGCATGCCCCCATGAAGGGCCACGAGATCAAGCGTGGCCATGGCAAGTCCCGCGCCGTTCACGATGCAGCCGATATTACCTTCCAGTCGGATGTAGCTAAGTCCGTCCAATTTCGCGGACAGTTCCATGGCATCTTCCTGAGACCTGTCACGGAGCTTTTCCATCTCAGGATGCCTGAACAAGGCATTGTCGTCGAGGTTCACCTTGGCATCGAGGGCCAGGACTTTGGTCCCCGATATGACCAGCGGATTGATTTCAGCCAGAGTGCAGTCCTTTTCAATGAAGAGCTGATAGAGACAAGTGATGCACTTGGTTATCTGATCCCCAATGCCCCGATCCCCGGTAATCCGGTATGCCAATGCCCTGGCCTGGTGTGCGGCCAAGCCCCTCCACGGATGCACGGCAACGGTGAAGATTTTTTCCGGTTGCTCTCGAGCAAGGGTTTCAATCTCCATTCCGCCGGCCGGGCTGGCCATAACGGTCACCCTGCCCGTGTTGCGATCCAGGATTACCCCGAGGTAAATCTCCTGATCAACCGGTAAGACCTCTTCCACCAGCAACGCGCTCACCGGCTTCCCTTGAGGCCCGGTCTGATTGGTGTACAGCTTCTTACCAAGGATCTCCGACGCTTTGGCCCTAATGTCGTCGTTCTTCGTGAGCACGGCGATGCCGCCCCCCTTGCCTCTACCGCCGGAATGCACTTGAGCTTTCAGCACGACTTTTTCGCTCTTGATTTGGCGTGCAGCCACCAGCGTTTCCAGGGGATCGTAGCACACCGACCCTTTCGGTACGGCGACCCCCCGAGCCGCCAGGAGCTCCTTGGCTTGATACTCATGTAAATTCATTAGGTTTCCTCGTCTTCGCCCCAGAATCGTACCCCTACCTCGGCGTAAACGCGTCCCTTACGTCAATACCGGGCGGGCCTTGTCATGAAAGTCTATCGCGTGGACTCTGTACCTGTTCGGACCAATACGGACTCTACTCACGGCAGAACCGGTTTGCAAGAAAAAAGCTACGAAAGGAACACCGTCGGCGTTGCCCGAAATCTCCGCCCCGACAGGCTTCAAGGCTCGGTTAAGATCAAAGCCCGGCCGGCCGAAAGATGTCCCTTTATGGTGCCGATCGCGCTGTTGGTGAAATTTGATCGGTATTATGGCACAATGAACTGCGAGGACAACATGGGGAGTTGTACAAATGACCGACGTACCCAAAGTAAGGCGAAAGAAATTGGCGAATGCCGAAATGCTGCAACTCGCGGAAGAGAAATTCAAGGTCATTTATGATCATTCTCTTGATTTGATGGTAGTCATAAGGCCCGACACGGGAACGATCCTGAGTTGCAACGAAGCCGTAAAGCGGCTTCTCGGGTACACGACGGAGGAGGTAATCGGCCGGCATTTTTCGTTCCTCCATGCGCCTGAACCGGAACTGACCCAGGAACAGCTCCTGGAATACAATCGCATCGCGGGGGCCGTTTTCGAGGCCCAGGGCGTGCTCAAAGCCGACGGGGCAACCATCCCCATGGACCTTACCGCCACCACCGTGCCGTGGATGGGAGGCGAGGCAATACTGGCTACATTCCGGGATGTTACCGATCGAGAGAAGGCACAAGCAGCTCTTATCGGGAGTGAAGAGCGGTATCGCTCTCTTTTTGCAAATATGCTCAACGGGCTTGCGTACAACGAAGTCGAGCTTGACGACGCGGGTAAAGTTTCCGACTGGTTTTTTCGGGCGGTAAACGGGGCCTTTGAGCGGCTGACGAGTATTCCGAGAGAAAAACTTGTGGGGCGCCGCGTCACCGAAGTTTTTCCCACACTCCGTGAGTCCTCATTTGATTGGATAACCGTTTGCGGGTCGGTGGCACTATCGGGAGACGTCTTGGTTTTCGAGCATTTGTTTGAACCGTTGAACCGTTGGTGGGCCGTTTCGGTGTTCAGCCCCAAGGCGCTGTTCATAGCCATGTCCATCGAAGACATAACCGACCGAAGGATGGCCGAGGAGCAACTGCGCCAGGCCCATGACCGTCTCGAGCGTCGCGTGCGTGACCGCACCGCGGAGCTTCGCGCCAAGAATCTGGAACTGGCGGGGGAAATAGAGGAACGCAAACGGGTCGAGCGGATCATCAGGGAGGGACAGGCGCTGTTCAGGGCCGTTTTCGAGAGCGCGGAGGACCTTATATTCGTCAAGGACCGCGGGCTAAGGTACACGCATGTAAACCCGTCCATGTTGAGGATGCTCGGCGTCCCTTTGGAGGACTTGCTGGGAAAGACCGATGAAGAAGTTTTCGGAGTGGATGTGGCCAAGAGGCATTTCGGAGTTGAATCCCGAGTCTTGGAGGGACAGACGGTGGAGTCCGAGGAGATGTTCGACCTCCGGTCGGAATCCGTGTACCTCCACTGGGTAAGGGTGCCACTCCGAGATTCCAACTCGGATATAAGCGGATTGTGCTTCATTGCCCGTAACGTCACCGAACGGAAGGAGCGGGAAATACAACTCGTCCGGGATGACATCGCGGCTGCCGGAGACGACTGCGTGTCGCCGGCAATGAGGCGGACCATCGGCCAGGTCCGGCTTGCCGCCAAGAAGGACAGCACTTGCCTGCTGCTGGGAGATAGCGGTACGGGAAAGGACTATCTCGCCAGATACCTCCACGACTATTCACCACGCGCGGGAGGCCCGTTTTTCAGCGTGAACTGTGCGGCCGTGGCGCCCGAGCTCGCCGAATCCGAGCTGTTCGGCCATGAACCCGGCGCGTTCACGGGCGCGGTCACGCGTAAGCGAGGCCTGTTGGAGCTTGCGGAAAGCGGGACCCTGCTACTCAACGAGATCGGCGAGCTATCCCTTACCTTACAGGCAAAGCTGCTGGAATTCCTCGATACCCAAACCATCACCAGGGTTGGCGGCGTAAAGAATATTCTGGTGAATGCAAGGCTTGTAGCCGCCACAAATCGGAATCTGGAAAAGGAGGCGGAAGCCGGGCGGTTCAGAATAGATCTGTTTTACCGGCTGAATGTGGTGACCATTCATGTCCCCCCGTTGAGAGATCGACTCGAGGACATGCCGGCTCTGGTGCATAAGTTGAGTACGGCCCTTGCCAAGAAGATGGGCCTGC